>CALDPW010000079.1 GCA_937911885.1 uncultured Clostridia bacterium
TAATCTAATAAATACATTTTGTTTTCTTGCCGTTTGCATAAACGTTCCTCCAACAGTGACAAAAAAATTATAAAAAAACCATAAAAAAATGTCAAACAATATATAATTGTTTACTTTTAACCTGCTCAATGATAAAATATTTTGTGATTAAAAAGGATTAAAAAAAACATGAAAGACATTTATAAATTTGATGAAAAATTATTAAAAATTGCAGATGAAGCCGAAGAAGAATTACAACCAATTTTTAAGCAATTAAACAATCTATGCTTAAAAAACAGTGCAAAAGTATTAAAGGCTTTTCAAGATATTAAAGTTGCAAGCTCCGACTTTGCCGAAATTAATGGCTATGGCTACTACGATGCTGGACGCAATAAACTAGAACAAGTTTATGCACAAATTTTTGGCACCGAAGATGCCTTGGTTAGGCCCCAAATAATGAGTGGCACTCATGCATTAAGTTTAACATTTTTCGGCCTTTTAAAACATGGCGACACAATGATATCAATTAGTGGCGCACCTTACGATTCGTTATTATCCGTTATTGGAATTTTGGGAGATAGTCCAAATTCTTTAATAGCAAATGGTGTTAATTATGAACAAATTGATTTAGTTAATGACGATTTTGATATTGATAAAATTGTTGATCGCCTAAAACAAAGCAAGGTTAAACTTGTTGAAATTCAAAGATCTCGTGGATATGCTCATCGCAAAAGTTTAAGCATTGCCAAAATCGAAAAAGTTTGCAAAGCCATTAGAGAAGTTGATAAAGATGTTATTATTATGGTTGATAACTGCTATGGCGATTTGGTTGAAGAAAAAGAACCAACCGAAGTTGGTGCCGATGTTATTGTTGGATCACTTATGAAAAACTTAGGTGGTGGAATTGCAAAAAGTGGTGGTTATATTGTGGGCAAAAAAGATATTATATTTAATATTGCCGAACGCTTTACAGCCCCTGGAATTGGCAAAGATTTGGGCGCAAACTACAACGAAAACATAAACTACTTTAAAGGATTATTCATGGCCCCACAAGCTGTACCATCCA
>CALDPW010000080.1 GCA_937911885.1 uncultured Clostridia bacterium
ATTGGAATATAAACGGTTACATTAATTTCGGCACGCTTTGTTCCCTCAAGTGAGTTAACATGAATTACGCCACGGCCAACTTTGTTTGCTTTTAAGGTGAAATTGGTTGTGTTTCCATTTTTGGAAACATTTTCAATAGTAACAATATCGTTAACACCATTTGCACCATACTGCGAAAATGTAACATCGGTTGATATGCCTTTTGCTGCCCCGCTGATTGTTGCAGTTAAGTCTTCGGAATTAACCAATCCTTCCTCATCACTTAAATACAAAATAACATCGGACTTTGACACCGACAGCGAAAAGTTTTTATATGGATCTCCACAGCCAAATAACAATAAGACTGATCCTAAAAACGCAATAAGTAACGCACTAATTTTTTTAACCATTTTGTAACTCCCAAATTTCATCCGTTAAGGCAAAAAATCTAAATCTATTTTGTGCAACAAAATTGAATATTATTTAATATTATATATATAATATATCATTGCCTAAACACATTATATTTTTTTATAGATTGTTTGTCAAATTAATAACAATCTATTTTGGCAAAAACAAAAAATATTTTTTTAAAAAAATAAGAACACTCAAACCGAATGTTCTTTTTTTAATAAATACTTCATTTTTGTGGCCATGCCACCCCTAAAACTTCTCTCATTAAAATTGCGTTTTAAAACTGCTTCAACCTTTATATAAAGGTTGAAATCAATATGTTTTAGTTTGTGAGAAACGTCAACATGAACCGTGCTTTTTGAAACATTAAACACAGCAGCTGTTTTTCGAATTGTTGCTCCCGTGCTAGCTATATATTCCCCAAAAACTATTGGCCTTTCATTATTAAATTTTGCCATAATACCCCACTAAAAAATTAAAATATTTAATTATTGGTATGACAAAATTTAACATTATATTACATATTTTGCATAAGAAAGAAAATAAAAAAAATTGACTTAAAACAAGTCAATTTATTTTTGGTTGTTAGCCTCGATTAGTTTAACAATGTCTTCAACTGTTTTTAGTTTAAGAGCTTCTTCATCGCTAACTGTTACATTAAATTCATCTTCTAAAGTCATAAGCAATTCAACAAGATCAAGTGAATCTGCACCAAGATCTTCTAGGATTTTTGCTTTAGGTGTAACTCTATCTTCTTTAATGCCAAGTTGGTTTGCCAACAATTTTTGCACTTTTTCAAACATGAATAGATCCTCCAAATTTTGCTAACTTTATTATAATGATTTTAAAATAGTTTAGCAAACAAATTTTAATAGCAAACCAAATAAATATTTTTACTTATCACTCAAATTTAAATAAGCACTAGGATCAATCTTTACATCATTTTCAGAAACAGCAAAAGTTAAGTGTGTTCCAAGATCAAGTTCTGCATTAGCAGTTGTTCCCACTTTTCCAACAACTTGCCCCTTTGAAACTTTATCTCCCTTTTTAACTTTTACATCTTCGGCTAGGCTAGAATAGTATGTTTTTAAATTATCATTATGCTTAATAATTACAACATATCCATTTAAATAATTTGAATATACATCTTCAACAACCCCATCAAGCACAGCATATACATCAGAATCTTCTGCAGCAGTTAAAGCAATTGCTTTGTGTGCTTCCCATTGTTTTAATGTTTTGTTATACACCAACGAACTATCGTTATAATCTTTTGAAACAGTAAAATTCATAACAGGGTTGTAAAATGTTAACGCATCGTTATTAACTGGTTTTGTGACATTATCTTGTGGTTTATTGGCATTTGCTATTAATATAATGCTTAAAACTAACATAATAATAGACAACACAACAATGTATCCATATCGTTTAATAAACCCCATTAGCGCCTCTTTGTAATTTTTTTCTTTCATAAATCCCTCCTACATTTTATTTAATAATTGTCAAAAAGTGGCACTTTATACATCAAATTAAAAAGAATGTAATATTAATGGATACCCAACCAATACAGAATTTTTTGTTGTTGCAATTTGAATGTTTACCTTGTTGTTATTACTTAATATATAACTAGGAAGCTTATTAGAATATCCAACATACACTTTTAAACCATTAATCAACTCCTCTGATTCGATTTTTAAATTTAACTTGTTTATAATATTGTTTAAACCATAATTCTTATCAAGTTCAACACATTCTCCAGCTATATCATACCCTTCTAAAAGCACTTGTTTTGCATTTTTATGTGAAGTTTTAATTATTGCTCCTTTACCATTAACAACAACGTTATATTTTGCAAAATCAACATTTGTTAAATTGTTAACATAGGCATAATAATTAATAACTCCAATCAAAATTTTCGGCCAAAGTTGAGTTTGAAAACATAAATATAGTAATTAAACAAACAAAAAGCACAGCAAAAACACATAATCTTTTCATAAATAAAAAATCATCCCCTAATGGAATGATTAACTATTAATTTTGTGTTTAAAACTAAAACATATTATAAAACCCAAACTCCCTAATAAATGTTGCAAAATTCGCCATTAATCCCTGCTCCGGCAACTTATTAAAAGCACACTGAACAACATCAGTTTTAAGCGTTTTTAAATCTAAAAAACCCTTGTCAAATTGCAAATTTTTAAATTTGTCATATAATTTGTTAAATGTTTTTATATAAACATTTAAAACGTTTTTATAATCATCCTTAATCAGATTAAAATTGTTTTTTAACATTAGCCTATCATATCCGTAATTATTTAGATTTTGCCTTGTTTCACTTTCTTTTAATTTATTATTGTTCTGTTGTGCAATTAACAACCTAGATTGGGCACTAAAACCAATTAAAACATCTAATTGGCTATTAAATAAAAATATAAAAGCTTTTAACATTATTAATGTTGAATAAATACTTATCCTATTTTTTGTAAAATGATTAATGTTACAACTTTTAAAATTATTACTTAAATTAACAACGCATGTATTATTAAACAAATCACAATTAAGTTCCAGCACTATTTTGTAGCATAATTTAATAATATACATTTTACCAAATGCGCTACTCAAAATTTTTTGAGGAAGACGTGCTAAATCAAACAAATATTTTTCTAATTTTAATAATTGTTGTGAGTTTATGTTTAGATTATAAACACCTTTGAAAAACACTACTTCCATAATATACGAAAGTATTGAGCATATTTCACCATAACAAGAAATAAACTCGTTTTTAGAGCATTTTGCAACCAAACTATAATCATAAACCATCATACTAGTTTTAACCATTAATTGATTAATTGATGGTGCTAAACACACCATTGCAACATTATTAAAAAATTTGTTTATGGCAACAGCCCAATTATGGTTTGCAAACACCACCACCAACGAAACATCATCGGTTAATTCTTTTTTTACCAATTCTTCACACAATAAATTAAATTCAATATTGTTTGGAAGGTTAATAACGCAATGCTTTGCACAAACATTACAAATATTTTCAAAAACACTATTAGTTTTTATATCCTCACTTTTAACAATAACAACCTTATAATAACAATATTCCATTTTTAGCATTTTTATAAAATCGTTAGCAGCATTTTCACCATAAAAAGCCTTTTCAAATTCCATATAACACCTCAGTTAATTGTAGCTTAAAATGTTAATTATAAGGTAAATTTTATTACTTACTATTTTTGCTTATTTTGTTGTTTTTTGATTTATTTTAAATTTATTTAATAAAAATCATTTTATATAAACACAATAATAGTAATGAAAAAATTTATTTTATTTTTATATTGTTTTTTATTTATATTAATTTTCACAACACAACCAACTTTTGCTGCACCACCAGACATTTTAAGCAAGCAATTAAACATGAACAACCAATACCAACAAGTCCTAGATTTAATTGACAAAAACGAATATAAACAAGCAATTAATAGCCTGGAACAAATAACAGATTTAGATCAACTTTTGATAATATATAACAATAAAAAATTCAACACTCTTTTAAAAGAATATAAAAACATATTAATTAACGAAGTTCAACAATTAAGCAATAACACATTTGCCCTAAACCTGCTAAACAGCAAATATAAATACTACAAAAACGACAAAACAATAAATTTGCTTATTGAACAAAACAAACAGTATATTAATAGCAAAAATTTGGTAGAATACACAGGGCCGATTGAACACCTTTACACACATCCATTAATTGCGTTTCCTTCTGTGGCACTTAATCAAAAAAATCCAAACCACAAAGATTTGGATTCAAACTTTTTAACAACCACAGAATTTACTAAAATCATACATGAATTATATAATAATAATTATATTTTAATTGATATTGATTCTATTTATTGTGTTGAAAATGGCACAGTAAAACAAAAGCCATTACTACTTCCACAAGGCAAAAAACCACTAATATTATCGTTTGATAATGTTAATTACACCTCAAAAAATAAAAACAGTGGGTTAATTGATAAAATAATTTTGGATAGAAACAAAAACATTGCAACTTACACATCCAAACAATCAATCGCAAAACGTGTTTCTTATGATAATGAATTTGTTACCATTTTGGAATCTTTTATTAAAGATAATCCCGATTTTAGCTTTAATGGAGCAAGAGGCGTTATTTGCTTAACTGGTCACGATGGCATTTTGGGATACAGCACACAAAAAAGCAACGCAACAAGCCGATACGAGCAAAAGAAAGCCCTACAAGTGATAACAAAATTAAAAGCTTTGGGGTGGAAATTTGCCAACCATTCATATTTTCATAACAACATCAATGATATGAGCGATATGGAATTTGCAAAAGATATTTCAAATTGGAAAAACGAAGTTTTGCCCCTTGTTGGCAAAACCAATATTTTTACAGCTCCTTATGGCAAACTGCAAGATGAAAACAAAACACTAAATTATAAGCACAATCTACTAATTGAAGAAGGATATTGCTTGTTTTTAGAATCAAGTATGGATAACTATTTTGATTATTCAAAACTAAACAATAATATTTTAATAATGAACTATTATGTGGTAAATTACCAATAACATAATTATATGTATCTTCAAATCTATATAAAGTTACATAATTATTCTTATCATAAAATAAAGTTTTAGCCTTATCAAATCTCTTAACACTCTTAAAATAAGTTATTGCCTCACCCATCGTAGTTTCTATCTTAATAAAAGGAATTGCTTTCTTAATCTTATCTTTCATCATATTCTTAATTTCATTAACCATATCTTGATTAATTTCACCATTAACTTCAAAGAATATTCCTCTATCAATAGAATGTCTAATTCTAACAACTACATCATTTCCTAATACTTCCGTAGCACAAACTTTAAATAAGAATGTTAACCCCTTTTCATAAACTCTATTTCCATATAAACTATTTATATCATATAAAATAAGTTTACCACTCTTAGCAATTGGATCATCATAGTTAAGTATAATATTATTATAATTACCACAAATAACATCTCTACCTATAGCAACATCATTAACTATATCACCAAACTTAGTTCCTTTTCTATATTC
>CALDPW010000081.1 GCA_937911885.1 uncultured Clostridia bacterium
AACAAACAAAACTAAAACTTGAAAAAGAAGTTGTTGGTGTTTACATATCAGGACATCCACTGAGCAACTATTCACACAAATTTAAAGAATATAATTTAACTGGGGATATGTTGCAAATTGAAGCCGACGATGTTGAAAGTGCCTCGGATGAAGTTGATGATGACGACACCGTTTACGAAGGCTTAACTGATGGTATGGAAGTTACATGTGGTGGTATTGTTACTGAAATTAAAAAATTGTTATCAAAGCGTGATAACAAAGAAATGGCTTTTGCTAAAATAGAAGATTTGTATGGAAACATTGATTTAATGTTCTTTCCACAAAGCTATACTAAAAACAAGGATAAGTTAAATATTGACTCGTTAGTTACAGTTTATGGCAAATTGAGCATACGTAGTGGCGAAAAACCATGTGTTATGGTTGACAAGCTTGTTGAGTGGGACTTAAAGAGCAATGCAGAAGAAGTTAAAGAAAAAAGTATTAAAACACTTTATTTAAAATATGATATATCCAACATTAATCTTCATGATGATGTTTATAAAACATTAAAAACATATCCAGGATTTAGCCCTGTAACTGTTGTTGATATGAATGGAAAAGCTTTTAAATTAAATTTAAATGTTAATCCAAATAGTTTTTTATTAAGTGAATTACATGCTTATATTCCAGATGAATATATTAAGCTAAAATAAAAAAGTGGAAATTTATCCACTTTTTTTATTTTGTAGTATTACTATTGTTGTGTGTTTGGGTTAAATCATCATTATTTGTTAAGGATTGATTAGATGTGGTATTTGCATCCATTTTTTTTGGTAATTTTATTTTGCCCTTTGTTTTTATTAGAGCAAAACAAACAACAATGGCACACACACCAATAATAACATATACTATACGTGAAAATATGTTGGATTGGCTGCCAAACAACCCTGCGATAAAATCGTATTGCAACATTCCAATGCTTAACCAGTTTAGTGAACCTATCAACATAACAAAAAAACTAATAACCGAAACCATATTTGCTCCTATTAGTTTTAGTATTTGATGTTTTGTTGTTTTTATGCAAAAAAACTAGCCAGTAGTGGCTAGTTTGCAATGCTTTGTAAAACCAATTTTTCAAATTCAATATTTTCAACAAAATCGGCTGCTTCAAATTTTGTTTGTTTATAAACAGTAAAATCTATTATGTGTTTATCCAAAATTACAGGTGTTGGAATATCTAATTTTTCACAAAGAGAAATAACATAACTATCAAATTTGTGATAATCATAATTTTTAACTTTTATCTCTAAACTTTTTACAATTTTTCCGTCTATTAAAATTTTTGCCCAAATTCTTATCATAACTATCCTTTTTGTTGCATATAACAAAATAATTACTGTGTTTATCTTACAATAAAAAAATAATTTTAACAAGTATTTGACAAATTTTAATTAATAATATAAACTTGTTCACGGTTAGGGGTTGGAGCAATATTTAATTGCAAAAACATTCCTAATTTTTTAATGTTTATTTTTAGTTTATTTGCATAATAATAATTATCAAAAAAATATTTATATTGTAAGTTAATTATTATTGACTTAATACTAAAACTAATATATAATTCAATTTCAAAATATATAATAAAGGGGCTAAAACAATGGCAAACGAAGAATACTTAACAAAAGAAGGTTATAAGGAATTAGAGGAAAGACTTGAATATTTAAAAACAACTGCAAGAGTTGAAGTTGCTAACAAAATTGAAGTTGCTCGTAGCTTTGGTGATATTAGCGAAAATTCAGAATATGATGCTGCTAGAGAAGAAGAAGCTTTGGTAGAGCAAGAAATTCAAGAAATTACCAACACATTACGTAATGCTAAAATTATTAGCAAAGTTAAAACCGAAAATGGTAAAATTACTGTTGGTTGCACTGTTACTGTTTTAGACCTTGGCTATAACGAAGAACTTACCCTAAAAATTATGGGAAGCTTTGAAGCTGATCCAACAAAAGGATTAATTAGCAATGAAAGCCCTCTTGGTCAAGCATTGCTAGGCAAAGAAAAGGGTGACACTGTTGAAGTTGCAACTCCACAAAATATTGAAAAATATAAAATTTTAGCTGTTAAAGCTTAACAAAAAGAACCAAATTTTGGTTCTTTTTTGTTTTATTTATAGTGTATAAAATTAATATTAGTTTGGTAAAAGAATAATTATGTGTTAAAATTATTTTAGTTATGAAATTTGTTAATTTGTTTAATGATTGTAAACTTAATAATATAATAAACATGGATAAGCAGAATCAAACAGTTAGCCATGCTTATTTGCTTTGTGGGCAGGATGAAATTTATTTAAATTATCTAGCTAACGAATTGGCTCGTAAGTTGTTAACCGATGACCATAACGAGGATTGTGGCTGTTCAACATGTAAAAAAATTACTAATTTTATTCATTCCGATGTTTTAACTTATCCTAAGGATAATGCAATGTTGGTTGTTGATGATATTAATCAGGTTGTTGAGCAAAGTTTTGTTTATCCTTTGGAAGGTAACAAAAAAGTATTTATATTAAAAAACTTTGACGTGTGCACCGTGCAGGCTCAAAACAAATTATTAAAAACATTGGAAGAACCAAACGATTATGTTACCTTTATTTTAACAACAACTGTGCCTAGTGCTGTGTTGCCAACTATTAAAAGCAGAACAAAAATTATTGATATTGAACCTGTTTTGTTAGATGGTGTTAAAAGATTTTTAAAATCAAATTTTGATCTTAAAGGTTCTGAGTTTGAAACTTATGCTATTAGCTCAAATCAAAACTTAACACGATTAATAAAAATTGTTAACGATGCTGATTTTTTAAAAATAAAAGCAGTGGTGGTCGATGTGTTTGTTAACATGCAATCAAGCTCGGATATTTTAAAATATTCAAGCAAGTTATGTTCGTATAAGGGCAAATTAAACGAAATTTTAGATGAATTTAACTTGGTTATTAGGGATTTAAGTTTTATTGTTACTAATAATTCGGGTTTAGTATTAAATCAACAAAATTTAAACATATTACAAAAATCAAATTATTCACTTAAAGCATTAAATGATATTTGCAAGTTAGTTTTGCTTAGTCAGGCTAAATTAAAATCAAATTGCAATCCTAATGCAGTGGTTGATAGTTTGTTACTTGGTATGTTGGAGGCGAAATATAAATGGAAGTAGTAGGAATTAAGTTTAAAAACAACAGTAAACTATATTACTTTTTACCAAATGGTTTAAAACTTAGCGAAAATGATAAGGTGGTTGTTGAAACTCCAAATGGCAAAGATATTGCATTTGTTAAACGTGAAGCTTTTGAACTTACTGAGGAGTTTGAAGAACCATTAAAACCAATTTTGCGCATTGCAACAAAAAAAGATATTGCCGATAAAGAAAAGTTGGAACAAAAAAGAGATAACGTTTTATTAGTTACTCGTGAATTGATTTCAAGTTTAAAGCTTGATATGAAAATTGTTGATGTTGAATTTACTTTAGATGGCCAAAAAATTATTATAAGTTATGTGTGCGAAGATAGAGTTGATTTTAGGGATTTGGTTAAGGAACTTGCTTCAAAATTAAAGGTGAGAATTGAACTTAAACAAATTGGAATTAGAGATCAAGCCAAAATAGTTGGTGGAATTGGTATTTGTGGTCAACCATGTTGTTGTGGCAGATTTTTAAGTGACTTTAACAAAGTTAGTATTAAAATGGCTAAAAATCAAAATTTATCATTAAATCCAACTAAAATTAGTGGGGTTTGTGGCAGACTTATGTGTTGCCTAGAATATGAAAACGAAACTTATGCTAAGGCATTGGAAGTAATGCCAAAAATAAACAGCACAGTAAGCACACCAGATGGTGAGGGTGTTGTTATTTATAATGACATTTTAAACAAAAAATGTTCAGTAAAATTTAGTGGTGACGATGTTAAAATTGTGGAATATGCTGTTGAAGATATTAAGTTTTCTAAACCTGCAATTTCAAAGGTGGAACAACCAGCACCACAGCCTGTTGTTGAACAAACCGAAATAATTGAAGAAAAACCTAGTGTTGAAAAATCTAAAAAGAAATCTAAACACGGAAAAAAGAAAAAGAATGATTAAACCAAATGAACGATTAGACGATTTGCAGTTTAATAATTTATTTATAATTCAAAATAAAGATGGATATTGTTTTACATCCGATGCTGTTGCTCTTGCAAACTTTGTTAGGGGTGGGGTTAAGGATACAATGGTTGATTTGTGTTCAGGCTCGGGAATTATTGGCATTTTAGCCCAAGCAAAAATAAACGCAAAACATGTTTATTTGGTTGAATTGCAATCCAGTTTGGCAAATATGAGCGAGCGTAGTGTTGAATATAACAAATTAAATAATGTTACAGTTATAAACAAACCATTGCAAAACATTCACAAAACAATTGGTTCAAATTTTGAAATTGTTGTTTGCAACCCACCATATAAAATTGATAAAACAGGTGGTGTATCAGAAAACAAAGAAATTGCAATATGTAAAAACGAATTAACAGTAACTTTGGATGAAATTGTAAAAGAAGCAAGTTCTTTACTTAAATTTGGTGGCAGGTTTTATACTTGTAACAAAGAAGATCGCTTGGTTGATTTGTTGGTTAGTATGCGAAATTACAAAATTGAGCCAAAAGTTATTAAGTTTTTAAAAAGTGAAAAAGGAGCTTCAATTGTTTTAGTTGAAGGAAAAAAAGGAGGCAAGGCTGGCGTAAAAATCCAGTTTTAAGCTATGTTATATATTGTTGGAACTCCAATAGGAAATTTAAAAGATTTTTCAAGCCATGCTTGTGAAGTCTTGCAAAATTGCGAATATATTTTGTGTGAGGACACCAGAACAAGTTTGGTTTTGTTAAAACATTATAATATTTCAAAACCATTAAAGAGTTATCATAAGTTCAACGAAACAAAAATGTTGGAAAGTGTTGTTGCCGATTTGCTTAATGGCAAAGATGTTGCACTAATTTCAGATGCAGGCATGCCAGCAGTTTCGGATCCAGGTAATATTTTGGTTAACGAAGCAATAAAAAACAATATTGATTATACGGTTGTTTCGGGCCCATGTGCTCTAATAAACGCATTTATTTTAAGTGGATTTAAAGCACCATTTACATTTGTTGGGTTTTTGCCAGAGCAACAAAAAGAAATTGCAAATGTTTTAAACGAGGTTAAAACATACAAATCAACACTTATATTTTATGTGTCTTGTCATGATGTTAACAAAACATTTGAAACATTGTGTGAATACTTGGGAGATCGCAAAATATGTGTTGTTCGTGAAATTAGCAAAATGTTTGAAGAGGTTAAATTTTCAACTTTAAAACAAGGATATGATGGAAATTTAAAGGGCGAATTTGTTTTTGTTGTTGAAGGTAATAATGATGAAAACAAGTTAATTGAGTTAAGTATTGAAGATCATATTTTGTATTATTTAAATTTGGGAGTTAGCAAAAACGATGCAGTGAAAACTGTTGCTAAAGAACGAAAAATTGCTAAAAACGATGTTTATAAAATTGCAATAGAAATAAAAAAATAAGCCATTATTTGGCTTATTTTTTTGTGTGAAAATATTTTTTAACAGCTTGTTGTGTCGCTTCGGAGAATTTAATGTGTTCTTCCTTATCTCCAAAATAGAAAATCAACTCGTCAAACACTCGACTATGTTTAAGGAATTCACGATAATTAGGTGTGCAAATTTGAGCAAACATATCGGATGCAAGACGTTGGCGTTCGGGTTGGTCAACTGGTGCTTTTAGTAGAGAATATTTAACATATCTGGTCATAAAATCAACACCTTTCCAATCAGAAACAACATGTAATAGATTGTTTCCTTTATGTTTTTCTCTAAGTCTTGTTGCGGCTCTTTCGCTTTTTATAAGGTTAATTGAATTAACACCAACGCTGGTTGCATGCAAGCAGTTTTGAGTTGTATCGTCAATTAACAAATCAATATTAA
>CALDPW010000082.1 GCA_937911885.1 uncultured Clostridia bacterium
GTGAAGATTCTGATGACATTGTTCCACCAGCTAAAAAGCCTGGTGATGGTGGCGACGATATTGTTCCACCAGCTAAAAAACCTGGTGATGGAGATGTTATTGATCCTTCAGCTAAAAAACCTGGTGTGGACTCAACAATTCCTCCAAGTGATGATACAGAACTTGTTCCTGGATCAGTTAATGTTGCAAAAACCAAAAAAATTGGTTTAGGTCGCAGATTTATTAATTGGATTGGCAGACACTGGATGTTGGCTTCAATTGTTGCTGGTGCTGGTGCACTTGCTATTGGAGCATTAATTGGACCATGGGCTCCTGCAGCTTTATCAGTTGCAAGATTTGCACTTTATAATATTGGAACATTTGCAACAATATTTGCAGGAACACTTGCTGTTAAATATTTTGCATTTAAACGTAAACGTCAAGCAAACTCTGCTCAAGCTCACTTTTTACGTCGTGAACGTCATGTTCAAGCTCAAATTAGAAAAAGTGAAAAATATTTGTCAATTTCAAAAAATTATCAAAGCCAAATTGATAATCTTGAAGCTTCACTATCAAAATATGCAGTTGATTCAAAAGATTACAAGAGAATCAAAAAAGAAATTAGAAAAATTCAAGATAAAATGTTGAAAATTGATAAAAAGAATACTAAATTATTGAAAAAAATTAACCAAGAATTTGTTCCGGTTACACTTCCAGGAGCATTTAATATTCCTGCAAAAATCAAACATAGAGCACAATCATTATTCTGGGGAACATCAACACTTGCTCGTCAACATGCCGAAGTTAGTAGATATGTTGATGGTAAAATTGATCGCAAACCTTCTAAAGCAGAAAAACTTGCTCCAATGAAATTGGATGGCAACTTTACTGATGAGGATATGAACTTCCAAATTCAAAGACGTAATACTTACGAAAGTTTGAAAGAACGTGCTGAAATTATGAAAAGAACATATGGTGAAACTGATTCAAAATATCTTGAAATTAAAAAATATTTAGATGCTTTACACGATTTACCATATGCAAAAAATGCTGGAACTCGTAGTGACGAAAGAAGACTACTTGGTCAAGTTGCTAAAAGTGTGGTTTTAGCTAAAAAAGCTGATCCAACTGCAACTGATACCGTTGCTCCAACCATGCAAGGTGTTGAAGAAAAAGAAATTCGTTTCCTTTATGATGAAGCTACCCGTGATGGCGCTGTTGTGGTAACATTACCAGATGGAACAACCAGAAGATATGGTGCCGATGCAGTGGCTGATCAAGCTCAAAAAGCAACAACAGTTGTTCCTATGCATAAAAGATAAAAATTAAAAAGTTAAGGTGTTAAATCCTTAACTTTTTTTATGTTGTTTTTTGTGTAATAATAATTGATTAATGTGCACTAAAAGCTTAATTATATCTTGACAAATTTAGCAAAATTTAATATCATTTGTTTAATTGAATATTAAAGGCACTTTAAAAAAGGACACGTTTGTTACTTTGTAGGGTATTACAGAGAGCTTGCCATATGCTGAGAGGCGAGTTGCCAGATTTAACAAATATCACCTTTATAGCCGAACTGCCGAATTAACAGTAAGTGGTTCCGTTAGCTTTGCGTTAAAAAAGCGATGTGTGATAGCACATTTGTTATAAATGGTTAATAATGCTTGCAAAAGTATTGTTTTTGTAACAATGCCTTGCGAGCTTTTTTTAATTTAAAACAAAGTGAATTTAGTATTTTAATACTTATACATAAAATAAAGGAGAAACAAAAATGTATAAAAAGGTTAATGCATTAAATTTTACCCAAGAAGAAAGTGATGTTTTAAAGTATTGGCGTGAAAACAATGTTAAGGCGCTATGTATGAAACATAACGAAAACAAACCAAGATTCAATTTTTATGAAGGACCTCCAACTGCAAATGGTGTTCCTCACTCTGGTCACGTTTTAACCAGAGCTTTAAAAGACGTTTTTACTCGTTATAAATCAATGCAAGGATTTTTTGTTCCTAGAAAGGGTGGTTGGGATACACATGGTCTTCCAGTTGAACTTTCAGTTGAAAAAGAACTAGGCATTTCGGGTAAACAACAAATCGAAGAATATGGCGTAGAAAAATTTATTAAAAGATGTAAAGAAAACGTTTGGAAATATGTTGATCTTTGGAAAGAATTTTCGGAAAGAGTTGGATATTTTGTTAACATGGAAGATGATTTTTATGTAACATATTATAACTCTTATATCGAAAGTGTTTGGTGGGCTTTAAGCGAAATGGATAAAAAGGGCTTGCTATATAAAGGTTACAAAATTTTACCAAGCTGTCCTAGATGTGGAACTGCTTTAAGCTCGCACGAACTTGCTCAAGGCTACGAAGACAGAAAAGATACAACAGTTGTTGCTAAGTTTAAAAGCGTTGATCAAGATAATTTATATTATTTAGCATGGACAACAACTCCTTGGACATTGCCAAGTAACATTGCACTTTGCGTTAATGCAAACGAAGAATATGTTAAAGTAAAAGCTAATGATGAATATTATGTTTTAGCAAAAGAATTAGTTAAAAATCACTTTAAAGAAGGTGAATATGAACTAGTTGAAACATATAAAGGAAAACAATTAGAACACAAAAAATATGTTCCACTTTTTGATTTCGTTGCCGAAGCAGATAAAGTTAAAGGTTACTATATTACTTGTGATGATTATGTTACTTTAACTGATGGAACAGGTATTGTTCACATTGCACCAGCCTTTGGTGAAGATGATGCTAATGTTGGAAGAAAATATGGTTTACCATTTGTTCAACTTGTTGATAAATATGGTAAATTTGTTGAAAGTTGTGGCAAATATGCTAACTGTGATGTGTTTGAAAAAAATGAAGAAATTGCAAAAGATTTAACTGAACAAGGAAAAATCTTTAAAACACAAAAACATGTTCATAGTTATCCTCACTGTTGGCGTTGTCATAGCCCATTAATCTATTTTGCAAGAAGTAGCTGGTTTGTTAAAACTACCGAACTTCGTCAAAATATGGTTAAAAATAATAACACAGTAAATTGGTTGCCTGAAACTGTTAAAAATGGCAGAATGGGTAATTTCTTAGAAAATAATATCGATTGGTGTTTAAGCCGTGATCGTTATTGGGGAACACCACTTCCAGTGTGGATGTGTGATAAATGCGGACATTATCATGTTGTTTCAAGCATTGATGAACTTAAAAAGTTAGGAAACGTTGATGGTGATATTGAATTACACAAACCATATGTTGATGAAATTACTTTTGCATGCCCACATTGTGATGGCACCATGAAGCGTGAGCCAGAAGTTATTGACTGCTGGTTTGATAGTGGTAGTATGCCATTTGCACAACATCATTATCCTTTTGAAAACAAAGAGTTGTTTGAAAAAAGTTTCCCTGCACAATTTATTAGCGAAGGAATTGACCAAACTCGTGGTTGGTTCTATGCATTGCAAGCAATTTCTACTGCATTATTTAACAAATCACCATATGAAACATGTATTGCAAATGGTATGGTTGTTGATGAAAAAGGTAGAAAATTAAGTAAAAGTCTAGGCAACTATGTTCCACCAATGGAAATGCTTGGAACAATGGGAGCT
>CALDPW010000083.1 GCA_937911885.1 uncultured Clostridia bacterium
ATCCATAGCGCATGCAAATTATTTGATATTCTCGCTTTGTTAAATTTTGTTTTAGCTTTAAGTTTAACTTTTGACTTAAAATTGCATTAGAAACACTTGTTTCAACATTTTCTTCCTCATCGGCCATAATATCTTCTAGCGCTAACTCATTTTCTTCCTCATCACTACCTAAAACATCCTCAATAGAAATTGTGTTTTTGTGTTTTTTATTTACTCTTAATAACATTAATATTTCGTTTTCGATGCATTTTGCCGCATAAGTTGAAAATTGCGTGCCATGGTTTAACTTATAACTGTTAATTGCTTTAATTAATCCCAAGCTACCAACCGAAATCAAATCATCTGTTTCCTCAGTTCCGTTATACTTTTTAACAATGTGTGCAACCAATCGCAAATTGTGTTCAATCAACAACTGATAAGCCTTTTTATCACCATTGGCATATTTTTCTAAATATTCTCTTTCCTCCTTTGCCGTTAATGGCTTTTCGAAACTTGAATTGTTTTTAATATAAGATGAAAACAACATTAACTTTTGCATAAACATAGCATAGCTCTCAAATATCATAGTACACCTCTAAAAATGTATATGCAAAATTTGTCGTTTTTTGTATGTCCACAAAAAAAAGCATCCCATTTTGGATGCTTTTTATTATTGTGCTGTTGATCTGTAATTAGCCGCAAGCATTGCTTGACGACGCAATGATTCACGTATGTTATAGTTAGGAATTGCCTCTTGATGATACAATCCATTTAATGCAGTATTAGACATACGAACATATTTGTTATAAATTTCGTGAACAGAATCAAACTTATCATTTTTAAACATTCTGTGTAGAGTAAGTTTGCTAGCTTTATCAATATCGGCCATTACATTAACAAAAACATTGTCAACACCATTAGCTATTTTTGAATAGGTAATAAATTTGTTTAATGCACGCTTTTCATGACATTGTTCAATAGCCTTTGTAACCGTGTAATTGTGAGCAAATAATTTTTTATCATTAATTTGCCCCATGGTTTTTGCTCTTCTGGTTCCTACTGCAGCTTCGCCATGATAATCGGTTCCACCAGAAGTGATAGCAATTTTTCCCAATTTGGCACATTCAAATTTAAATGCTTTTTCAAACAAAGTTGAATCGTTTGTTGGAGATTTGTAATAATCAGTTTCAAAACCATGAACACCAAGTTCAACCAATTCTTTGGCAAGTTGTTCTTGTTTTTCAGCTGGAACATTTTGTCCAACATGCGCAACAATTACCAAAGCTTGGCTAGCCAAAGCCATTGTTAACACATCTGCAGAATCTAGTTTTAAATAATCTGGGAATTTAACTTTGCTAAGAGTTTTTTTCAATGAATATGGATTACCAGAAAATTGATCAGTATCTTTTAAAATTTGAATAATATCATCTGGATTAAAACGTCTAAATTGAGGTTTACCAGATTGCGCAATACCCTCTGCTCTTTTTTGAGCAACATAAGCTTCTAATTGTTGATCAGTTATATGATAACCTGTGTGTTTATTAACAAAATCAACCAAAGTTCTATCAACTATTTTATCGTGTTCGTATTTTAGTTTATATAATTTGGATATTTGTGAATGTTTTAAAATTGCAGGAGCTAAAATTACCATATGTAATTTTTGAACAGATCCATCAGATAGCTTATGAAAAACTGTTCCTTCTAATCCTGGGATTAAAATATTACCATTTCTATCGTGAATATATGCAAAATAATTATGTTGCAAATTGTTATCAAAAATATATTCATTAACATCAATATCTGTATCATGATTAGTAATTGCATACATTTTTACACCAAATTCTGCAGCTTTATCAACCATTTCGTCAACGCTATAAACACCATCGTGCGAAGATTTGGTGTGAGAATGAAACTCAACTAATTCACCAAAATGTGGTGAATCTATAAGTTTAGAATGAAACGCAAGCCCATATTTGCTAATAAATGCCTGTGCCTGAGATAAACTTCCCAATTTCTCGCGAGATTGAGATGTAAGAGCTTCAACAATTTTTGCTTGTCGAATTTCGATTTTTTGCTTATTAAGTTTTCTTAATTCAAAATAATCTGCAAATGATTGTTTCATATTATTATATTACCATAACAACAAATAAATTTCAATAGTTACAATTTTATTAAAAATAAAAAAATAAAGTTTTACAAAATCTGTAAAACTCTATTATTATAGGCAGAATATTAATAATTGCATAACACTTATGCATTAATTTTTCTACGAAGAATATCGCCTTTTGTTAATTTAATTTCGGTTGGCAAATAAAGTTTTTGTTGAACCCACATAGCATCTTCAACAACCTTACCTTTTTCATCCATCATTGGTGTAACAACAATTGTTTTATTTAAACTATCAGTTGGGCTTAATATTTCAAGTTCTTCTCCAACTTTAAAACGATTACGTTGTTCAATTAATGCTTTGCCATTAATGCTATCTTCTAAAACTAAAGCAACAAATTCATAATCCTGAGTATAACCCGAACCTTCTAAATCTTGTTTGTTTTGCTCGCCAAAATAAAAACCTGTGGTATATTTTCGGTGACTGGTTTTGTTAAGTTCGTTTAATAACTCATCTGTAACAACAAAATTGTTATCAATAACTTTACGATAAGCATTAATAACAGTTGCAACATAGTAAGAACTTTTCATTCTACCTTCAACCTTAAAGCTTGTAACACCGGCTTCGTATAATTCTTTTAAGTAGCACAACATATTAATATCTTTGCTATTTAAAATATATGTGCCCCTTCCATCCTCGGTTATTGGCATATATTCGTTTGGTCTATGAATTTCAGCAATGGCATATTCCCAACGACAAGCTTGAACACATGCGCCACAATTACCATCACGGCCAGTTAGAAAATTGCTAAGTAAACATCTGCCCGAATATGAAATACACATTGCACCGTGAACAAAAGCTTCTAACTCAACATTTGCAGGAATAAAATCTCTTATTTCTTTTATTTCTGGAATAGATAATTCTCTAGCTAAAACAATTCTGGTAACACCTAAATCGCAATAAAATTTTGCTGCATATTTGTTTGTAACATTTGCTTGTGTGCTAACATGAATATCCAACGAAGGTGCAATTTCGCGAATAAGCTTAATTATTCCAACATCGGAAACAATAACAGCATCAGCATTAATACTTTGCAAATATAATATATAATCAGCCAATTCATTAAAATCATCGTTATGAGCAACAATATTAACTGTTATATAGCATTTTTTACCAATACTATGTGCATATTCAATGCTCTCTTTTAACTCATCATTAGTAAAGTTACCAGAATAAGCACGCAAACCATATTTTGTTCCTGCAAAATAACACGCATCTGCACCATAATTAAATGCAGTTTGTAATTTTTCTTTTGTGCCAGCAGGCGCTAATAATTCAATCATAATTTCTCCTTAACGTAAGTTGCAATTAAAACACCATCACCAATATCAACAATATTAACATTTTTAAAATCAACATCGGTTTTAACTGCCTCTAAAAATTTTCGTAAATTAACAACAATAGTGCGTTTTTTGTGAGGAATTGTTCCTTCCATAAAAATCATTCGTTTAAAAAACACATTATCAGCAAACAATATGCCGCCATCGTTTAACAACTCTTTTATTATTGGCAAATATTTAATATATTGGCCTTTAGGACCATCTAAAAAAATAAAATCAAATTTAGCTTGTTTGTTTTTTAATTCTAACAATAAATCAAGCGCATCACCCAACATTTGTGTAACACGAGAACTTAAATTAAATTCTGTAAAATGTTGCTTAGCCAAATTAAAAGATGTTTCCTCTTTTTCAAGAGTGGTTAAATGACAATCACAAGCATTTAGAATTAATGTTCCCGAATAACCAATTGCAGTTCCAATTTCCAAAACTGTGTTAGGATTAAATTGTTTTAAATTTTTTGCAAGCAAATTAGCTGTATCGGTAAGCAAAACTGGAATATAGTTGCTACGAGCAAATTTCAAAATTGCTTGCATACTTTCTGTGTTTAATATATTTTCCATGTGTTTATTATATTACTTTTATTATTTTTTTTCAACAAATAAAAACAAAACAAAAAGATATGGCAAAACCATATCTTATTTTGTTTCAAGAATAATTGGAATAACAACTGGGCGACATTTAATTTCGCGTGCAAAATATGAAGTTAAACTTTTGCGAATATTTGATTTAATTAATCCCCAATCTTGTTCCTTAAAGTCAGCTTGTGAAATTGTGTTAATAACAACATTTTTAGCTTCTTCAATAATGTTTGTGTCATCATTTTTATAAATAAATCCACGAGATATAATATCTGGTTTGCTTGTTAAAGCTCCTGTTACTGCCGAAATTGTTATAACAACAACGCAAACGCCTTCTTCGCTTAGTTGCATACGATCACGTAAAATTGAACTTCCAACTTCACTAACGCCAATGCCATCAACAAGCAACGAACCACTTGGAACAACTCCTGTTTTTGAAATTGTGTTTTTGGTAACTGTTATTTGATCTCCTAAATCAGGAATAACAATGTTACGTTTGTTCATTCCCATTTCCTCAGCTAAAAATGCATGAGCTTTTAAATGACGATATTCGCCATGAACAGGAATAAAGAATTTAGGCTTTGCAAGGCTCATAATAAGACGAAGTTCTTCCTGACAAGCGTGTCCTGAAACATGAACTTCATACATTTTTTCATATACAACTTCTGCACCGCGTTTTAAAAGCTCGTCAACAACCTTACCAACGGTTTTTTCATTACCTGGAATTGGTGTTGCAGAAATTATTACTAAATCATTTGAATTTATATTAACTTTTCTGTGTTCTCCATTTGCCATTCTTGTTAAAGCTGACATTGGTTCACCTTGGCTTCCTGTAGTAATAATTACTAATTGATCATCTGAATAATTTTTTATCATATCTAAATCAATAAATATATTTTTTGGTGCATGAATATATCCAAGTTCAACTGCAGTTTGAATCATATTTATCATACTTCTTCCACATACTGCAATTTTTCTACCATATTTCATTGCTGCATTTACTATTTGTTGTATTCTGTGTACATTTGATGCAAATGTTGCTACTACAATTCTTTTTGTACAATTTAAGAATAGTTTGTCTAATACATCTCCAACTGTGCTTTCAGACATTGTAAATCCTTTTCTTTCTGAATTTGTACTATCTGAAAGAAGTGCTAAAACACCTTTATTCCCTAGTGCTGCAAGTCTTCCAAAATCCAACATTTCACCATCTATTGGAGTATAGTCAATTTTAAAATCTCCTGTATGAACTACAATACCTACCGGTGTGTGGATTGCTAAAGAACAAGCATCTGGAATACTATGAGTAATTCTTATAAATTCAACCTTCATTCCACCAAGAGTAATAGTTTGGCCTGGATTTACAATTTTCATTTTAGTACTTCTTAATAATTTATGTTCTTCTAATTTATTTTTAATTAATCCTATTGTTAATCTTGTTGCATATATTGGTATGTTAATTTGTTTTAAAATATATGG
>CALDPW010000084.1 GCA_937911885.1 uncultured Clostridia bacterium
TGTGCTATTGCGGTATGGATGTCGTACCTATAATCTTCTCCATTCTGAATTGATGTTACAACCTTTTCACAAGTTTCAATTGTTGTGTTTGTTATGTGTGTGGCTCAAATTGCTGTTTCATATGGAATTAAATCACAACGCCCAGAAGGTAGTTGTTTTAACTTGAAAAATTACATGTCAAAATTAAAGTCAAACTCACAAGCAAAATCAAAAATAATGATTATTTATTATATTTGCTTAATATATGGTGTGGTAATACTAACCACAAACATTATTAACGTTTGCGTAATGCTTGAATTTGGTTCAACGTTCAGTTTGGGTGCACTTACCAGTGTGTTTGCCTTTGCATCGATTATTGCTCTGTTTTTTGTTAAAAAAATAAAAAGCAACAAAGGGCGAATTGTGTTGTTTGTTGTTTGTGGTGTTGCTCCAATAATAGCATCAATTGTGTTTGCTATTTGGGTTAACAAAATAACTGTTATTGTGTTAAATGGAGTTATTACAATAACATCAATTGTTTATAAATATTTGTTTGATATTTATCGCAATAGCACATTAAAAGAAGCTGGATTATATAACGAAATTTCGGAACATCATGCTGTGGTTGAGGTTATTGCAAATGTTTCGAGAATTGTGTGTTTTGCATTATTGTTGGTGGTTGCTCTAATTAAAAGCCTTGTTGTGTTTAAAGCTATGCTTGTGCTTGTTTCGGTTGTTACAGCATTTGTGTTTGTGTTTATTGGTTATTACGAAAAAAAATATGTTAACACCGAATCTAAAAGTGAAGAATTAACAACAACTCAAAATGATAATACTCAAAAATAAAAAGAACACTAATTAAAGTGTTCTTTTTTTATACCCACATATCTGGAGCGTTGTCGTTAAATGTAATACCAAACTTTTGTTTAGCAATTTCAACAGCTTTTTCAATTTGTAGTTTTGCTACTTCGCCCCAGTTTAACAGTTTTATTGCATTTTTAGGGGTTGTTAACAATCTATCATAAGTTTCGCCATTATCTGGATCGGGTTGTTTGTTGCCAATTGTATCAATTAAAGCAGTAAATCTAACTTGTGCATAAGGTGGAATGTGGTTGTGTTCGTCGATTAATTGAAATCCAACATAATAAACATCTTGTTTTATTGTTGTGTTAACTTCTTCAACAAGTTCACGACGAAGGGTTTGTTCTATGTTTGCATCAAAATCTTCGGGAGTTCCCCCAGCAAACGAATATACTTGTTTGCCTTTTTTGTTTTCAACCTTTAACAAAATTTGTCCTTGGTTGTTAAAAATTATTCCATACGATTGAGTAATTTTCATTCCTTGTGGAACAGGTTCTTCTTTAAATATAATGCTAATCATAATAAATTCTCCTTTACTATTTTAATAAATCAATTAGTTGATTTGTCCACACTTGATATCCAGCATCGTTTAAATGTATGCCATCGGTGGAATAAGTTTCTTTTAATTGATTGTTACTATCGGCAAATTGAGTAAACATATCTACAAACGAATAATTAAAGGTTTGACACAAATTTAAAATTCTAGGGTTAATACTTAAAATTTTTGGTGTTGATGTTTCAACCTTTATGTTTGTGTTTGCTTCAATTTGTGAATTTATTGGTAAAATTGACATGCAGTAAACTTGTGTGGTTGGAAGGTTTGTTGATATTTGAGTTAATATTTCTTCGTAGTTAGAAATAATTTCAGTTTCTGATTTGTTTGCATTAATATCATTGATTCCAATCATAATGACAACTTTTGATGGTTTTATGTCAAAAAGTGATGTTTGCAATCTTTTTAACACTCCACCAGTTGAGTCGCCATTAATACCACGATTATAGGTTGCAAGTGGCAAGCTGTTATAAAAATTATCTAATTTATAACCATCGGTAATTGAATCGCCAATAAATACAATTTGATTGTTTGATAGGTTTTTATTTTGTATTTTAAATGAATCGCATTTATTGTTGTAATAGGTTTGGTTTTCTTGAAATAAAATAAGTTCGTTTAGCAAATTATTTTTGTGAGCATAAATTCCTAAGAAAACACTAACCAGAGTTGTTGCAATAAATAGTGCAGCTATTATTGAAACATAAATAAGATTTTTCTTATGTATATTCATTGTTACTTCCTCCTTTTTTATTTCATTTTATCACATGCAACAAAAATTCTAAAATATTATAAAAGTTTTTTTATATAAATATTTTAAATATAAGGTATTGATATGTTAAAATGTTTGTAACATTTTTTAGAGGTTAATTATGAATATTGTTACATTAAATCAAAACGAAACATTTAATCAACAATTAATTAACATCTTAAACGAATTAAAGGAAGCTAACAAAAAGGATGTTAGAACTGAAGAAGATGCTGAACGTGAAATTATTGAATTGAAGCAACAACTTGAGGCTTCTCGTGCTGAAATGGAACAACAAACTCAGGCAAGAATGGCTGAAAAAGATGCAGAAAATCAACAAAGTTTGCAAGAGCAATTAGATGCTTCAAATGCTGAAATTGAAAGTTTAAAAGCTCAATTATCTAATATCCTTGCAAAAATGGAAGAGCCAGATGATGACGAAGCTATGGAAAAAGAACCTATAGAAGAAGAGCCGGAAGATGAAATTTCTGCTTTGCGTAGAGAAGTTAGCGAAATGATAGCTTCAATGCGTGAAGAAACAAGAGTTCAAACAAATGTAAATACACAATTGCTTGAAATCTTGACAAGCATGAAAGAAGAAAATTTGAAGAATAAGGAACAATATGTAGTTGAAACTAACGAACAAGCTGCCGAACAAGTTGCTGAATGGAAGGAAGAACTAGAAGCTACAGAAAAGGAGCTTACATCTCAATTTAAG
>CALDPW010000085.1 GCA_937911885.1 uncultured Clostridia bacterium
AATTTTGTTTTTTGCAATTTGTTGCTTAATTTCACTAGGTATCATTACTTCAAGTTGCTCTAAATTCCAACTTGTGTTTAATAATATTGTGCCACCAGGTTTTAAGCCTTTTAAAAAGTTAAATTTTTTAACATATGTTTGGTTGTGAATAGCAACAAAATCAATATTATCTAATAAATAACTTTCATTGATTTTATTTTTACCAAATCGTAGGTGAGTAATGGTTGCATTTCCGCTTTTTTTACTATCATATTCAAAATATGCTTGACCATTTAAGTTGGTATTATTACCAATAATTTTAATGCTACTTTTGTTTGCACTAACAGTGCCATCGCCACCATAACCATAAAATTTGCAACAAGTAACTTTGCCTTCGCTAGGATAAATTTGTTTTGTAATTTTTAAACTTGTTTTAGTAACATCATCTTCAATTCCAACAGTAAAATGATTTTTTGGATTTTTTGCAGTCATGTTTTCAAAAACAGCATTTACCATTGTTGGAGTAAATTCTTTACTACCAAGGCCATATCTGCCGCCCAAAACTTTTATGTTTGTTCTGCCACCTTCATTTAGAGCACAAACAACATCGGTATAAAGTGGTTCGCCAATTGAACCAGGCTCTTTTGTTCTATCTAAAACGCTAATTGTTTTTACTGAGCTTGGAATTGCTTTCAATAAGTGAGTAGCACTAAATGGTCTAAACAATCTAACTTTAACAATACCATATTTGGTTCCAAATTTTTTATTTAAATAGTTAACAGTTGTTTCGGCTGTGTTTGCACCGCTACCCATTAAAATAATAAGGTGTTCAGGATCTTTACAACCAACATAATCAAATAAATTATATTTTCTGCCTGTTACTTGTTTAACACTTAGTAGTGCTTGTTCAACAACTTTTGGAACATTATTATAATAAATGTTGCAAGCTTCTCTATTTTGGAAGAAAATGTCTGGATTTTGAGCAGTTCCTTGTTGATGTGGGTGGTTAGAATTTAAGGCTTTTTGTTTAAATTCAGTAATTTTGTTGTAAGGAATAACTTGTTTAACTTTTTCAAAATCAATATCTTCAATTGTATTAATTTCATGGCTGGTTCTAAAACCATCAAAAAAGTGAACAAACGGAACAGAACTATTTAGTGTTGCAAGGTGAGCAGCAAGCGCCAAGTCTTGAGCTTCTTGAACGGAACTTGATGCTAAAAATGCAAAGCCTGTTTGACGGCATGCCATAACATCAGAGTGATCACCAAAAATTGACA
>CALDPW010000086.1 GCA_937911885.1 uncultured Clostridia bacterium
TTGTTTAATTTGTAGATTGGTCCTAAATAATGCAACCAAATATAATCAGCATAGCCTTCTGGAGCAGCTTGATCAACAACTTGAACAATATTAAATCTGTTATCAGCATCTACAATATAAGATTCGGTTTTTGTTAAATCTAATTGCGCTTTATTAACTTCAGAAGCAATTGTTTGATCGGTGCTTGTTACAACACCACTTGCTAATGCTTCGGTAACAACAATTGTTTTGGTTACTGCAAATGTTGCAATATCCATTGTTGTGTTTTCACCAGTATATACTAGTGCAGAATAAGCAAAGTTAGCAATGTAAGATGTTTCAACCACAACGTTTGATACAAATTGTTTTTGATAAGTATAAGTATCAATATTTTGTGTTGTTGTTGTTCTAACGTTTTCAGTTGTGTCAACTGTAGGTGTTCCATTTTGAGTTGTTAAAGTTAACTTATTAACTTCGTTTCCTACAAATGCACCATAGTTGTTGTAAACTGTATAATTTTTAACAACTTTTAAGAATGATCCATCAACAGTTGTTCCATCAATAACAGTTTCAATTTTAACAAGTTTTCCACTTGTTTGTTCTGTAAATGTTACATCATTACCACTAACAGTAATTATACCAACTTTAAATTCAACGCTGGTTCCAATTTGAACATCAGCTGCCGAAGCTTGTTTTGTTTCATAAGCATAAACATCTTCGGTATTTGCGTTAATATTTCCTGTTGAATAACTGTTTGTAATTTTTAATTTTTGAATATCAGTTACAGTTCCTGCAATTTCTTTAATTGCACCAACCAATCCTGATGCATAAACATTGCCCGATAACTCTTGAACTTGCAAGTTAATATCAGCACTAAAATACGAATTGTTAATTGTTGCTGCATATTTTACGTTATATAACGATTCATCTAAGCCACCAGCAGCATATTGTGTTGGTAATGATAAATCAAGAGAACCATTTTTAATACCAAAGTTGGTTGTAACGTCACTAACTTGAGAAATTTCAAGATATCCAACTAATCCACCGGCATATTTATTAGCTACGCTAGCATTTTGTAATAATGCAATGTTTCCGTAATATGTTGTATTATTAATACCGCTATTATTAAAGTAACTACGAACATAACTATAATAAATGTTCAAGTTATCACCATAACCAACAAGTCCACCAACGTTTGTTTCTGAAACAAGACTTATTGTGTTAACACCTGTTTGTCCGGCATTAGCAAATTCAACAACAGCACTATCAATTAAGCAGTGTTCTGCATAACCAACAAGTCCACCAACATTTGTTTTTGCCATTAAGTTTGGAGCTATTGTAACATCTTTGATATATGTTGAATTTGCATATCCAAATGCTCCACCAACATTTGCTTTTAATAAAGCATTTGATTCGTTTACAGCACTAATAGTTGCACTAACATTTAAATTTGTGTAGGCACTACCCGATTCACGTTGGTAAACGCTAACATCAGTTTGCAATCCTGCAACATTTTCATTTAAGAAATCATAACCCAACGCAACTGTAGCAGTTACGGCATTTGTGTTAATAGCATGTTTTGCATAAGTATATGCAGCACCAGCCACACCACCAATATTAACATTTGCATCGGTAACAGCACTTGAGCATCGTTTGCACTAGCACCAACA
Source organism: uncultured Clostridia bacterium (assembly GCA_937911885.1). GTDB lineage: Bacteria > Bacillota > Clostridia > Christensenellales > UBA1242 > UBA6345. The sequence goes on from CALDPW010000086.1 coordinate 1,650, forward strand.
TAATTAATAACAACTTCACTGTTAAGTTTGCTTGAACTTGATTGTGTTGAGCTGTTTGGTAAGTATGAAATAATACCACTTGTTTTATTTGTGAATAAATACTCTGTTCCACTTTGAACATATTCATAAACAATTAATGTGTTACTTTCACCAACCATACCACCAACATTAACATTTTGTGTTTGGCTGTTAACATTAATTGTTCCGTTAACACGGCTATTTAAAATTGAGCCATTATTAACACCAGCAATAACACCAATGCTTACCCTATCGGTGTGGGTTTGGTTTGTTAATGTAATATCTAGGTTTGCACCTTCAAAAATTAAACTTTCAATTTCAGCTGTTGCTGATAATTCCTCAAACAATCCAATTTTGTATTGAGTTCCGTTTACGGCTTCAATTTGTTTTGTTAATGAGAAATCATAAATGTAATTTTGTTGAACAAAATCAATACCATTTAGGTTGTAGGTAAATAATCCACTTAAACCACCATTGAATTTTTTAAACGGAGGAAGTGTTTCACCAATAGTTTCTAGAGCTGTTAAAGTAATTGAATCAGATAAAACATAAT
>CALDPW010000087.1 GCA_937911885.1 uncultured Clostridia bacterium
CCTTGAGATTTTCTAGTACTTTTACTTTTATTTACATATTTAAAAATTCTAATTTTCTTATTTTTACCATGTTTTAGAACTTTACCTGTAACCAATATTGGAGTTTTTTCCTCTTTATATATTTTTTTCTCTTTTTGCATAGAATAAGTATTGTTGTGCATAACCAGATAAATCACCAAACATTTCAACAAAATAATCTCTAATTTGTGTTGCTGATTTATTTTCACCTGGATAAAAATCATGATAAGCTTTTTTTATCCATGTATCGGTTGGAAATACATTTGTTTTATGATAGCCATAAAGCAAAATGCAATCGGCAACCTTAGGTCCAACACCACAAAGACCACACAAATATTTGTTAGCGCTTGTGGCTGACATGTTATGAACACTACTTATATTAAAGCCTTTATAAATTGCTTGAACCGTATTAAACAAATATTCATCACGATATCCACATTTAATATCAGTAAAAAATTGTTTTGGTGCTTTCGCTAAACTATTTAAAGTAGGAAAAGCATAATAATCTCCACAATTTTCACCATAATTTAAGCATATGCTTTCAATAATTTTTTTAATTCGTGGAATGTTGTTATTCTGTGAAATTAAAAAACTAATTATGGTTTCAAATGGATCTTGCCTTAAAATTCTAATACCTTCACCAAATGGAATTAAATCTTTAACAAACTTGTTTTTATTTAGTTCTAACTTTATTTTAGCATAATCAGTTAACAAATCAAAGTAATTTACAAAATAATTTACATCATCACACTTAATTATTGTGTGCATTTGCTGACAATATATGCTTGCTTTATGGTTTAAACTATATACTTCATACCCAAAACTTGTTTTTTGAAATCTAAAAACCTGACCACATTCCAGTGTTTGAGCAATATTAAAATCATTATTATTTGGAATAATAATATCGTTATTTACAATTTGAAATTCCAAACTTTCACCTTTATAAAATATCTACAATTATAATAACATAAATAGGGCTAAATTTAAAGCATTATTTACATTTTTAAATAAAAAAAACTGCAACAAAAATTGCAGTTTAATTTATTTCTTGTCTGTAGCTACAACACTAACTTTTTTAGTATCACGATTAACATGGCCAAATTTAACTACGCCATCTGTTAATGCATATAGTGTGTAATCTTTTCCACAACCCACATTGTCGCCAGGTTTAACTCTGGTGCCACGTTGTCTGATAATAATATTTCCAGCAACAACAGCTTGACCTTCTGATTTTTTAACACCTAAACGTTTTGAATGACTTTCTCTACCGTTTTTGGAACTTCCTAATCCTTTTTTGTGGGCAAATAGTTGAATATTAATAAACATTACTCTATTACCTCCAATTTAATGAAATTTGAGTAACCACTTTTTAAATCCTTTAAACTTTCATATGCAACTAAAAACAACAAATTAGTTTTTTCTAACATTTGATTGTTTATGTTTGTTGGCAACTCAACATGCATGCTTCCATCAGTTTCGTTCGATTTTAATATTATATCAAGATTTAAAACCTTGTTTAATCCCAATGCAAGAGATCCTAAAATAGATGAAACCGAAGCACACAAAATATCTTTTCCGTGTTCGGCATATTCGGTATGCCCAACAGCTGTTAATTTATAAAAATTATTCTGTTTTTTATAAAATTTAATTCTTGTCATAATTATTTAACTGATACAATTTTTAAAGTTGTATATGGTTGTCTGTGACCTTGTGTTTTACGATAGTTCTTTTTAGCTTTGTATTTGAATACAACAATTTTCTTATCTTTGCCGTGTTCAACAACTTCAGCTACAACTTCACTACCTTTAACATCGTTGCCAGCTTTAACTTTATCGCCATCAACAATCATTAAAACGTTTAGTTTTACTTTGTCACCAACATTCGCATCAAGTTTTTCAACATTGATTACATCTTCAGCAGCAACTTTATATTGTTTGCCACCTGTTTCAACAATAGCGTACATTTTGTTACCTCCTCTCTCCAGACTCACTGTTGTAGGCGACTATAAACATAGTTCTTTGAGCCTAGTCCATGTGGAACAAACATATCTTATCACAACACAAGTTATTTTGTCAATTTGAATTTTTAAATTTATTAATAAATTAATATTATTTTTTTAAATGCACAAACTATAAGAAAAAGGAGAAAATTATGAATAACAACGAAGTATTAAATCAAATTTATTTAGGCGCCAGAGCTGGCACATATAGCATTGACAATATTAAAAACGATGTTAAACCAGACATGAAAGAATTAATATTAAAACAAAACACTCTATACGAACAAATAACAAAAGATTGCCAAGAATATGCAACAAAAAACAACCTTGAGTTAAAAGATATTAACTGCTTTATGAAGGCTGGAAATTTTATGCAATCAAAAATGGAAACCATGATTGATAACTCTAATAAAAACATGGGTGAACTTATGTTTAATGGAACAAATATGGGAATTTTGAACATAACACAACTATTAAATCAAGGAATCGACGATCCCGAGCTTGAACAAATTGCTAGAAAATTTTTAAAACATATGGAAGATTTTATTAATAGTATTAAAAAATTTTTATAAAAAAAAGATGGAAAAATCCATCTTTTTTTATTACTTTGCAAGTCTATTTTTTTCTTATCCAAACAACAGTTACTCCACTATTTAAATTTGTTAATAATGGATGCATTATCAGTTCAGGCTCTTGTTGTTTTAATTGTTTAATTTCCTCATCAAACTCTGCCCACTGCTCACCTTTAAAAAAGTTTACAATAATGTTTTTGTGTTTTAACTCTTTTAACTTTATATGTAATTGTTTTTTTATTTCTCCACCTTTTCCGTGAGAGCCATAACCATGAATTACCACCAAAGCATCAACGCCTAACCTACCACTTAATTCAATTTCACGTTCAACCAAAAACACACCATAATCTGCATTTGGAAAATCTTGTTTTGCATTAATTACACTAATCATTTTTCAACCTCAAAAAGCTAACTTGCATTGTTCCATAAGTTTTTTGATCAAACATATCAAAACCAGAAAAATCAAATTGTTTTCCTTTGCTGTGTTCATATATAACCATGCCATCTTCGGTTAATAAATTATATTGCAAAATAAGAGCCAATGCTTGCTCTCCATAATTTTGCATATACGGAGGATCTAAAAACACAAGATCAAACTTTAACCCCTCAAAATTTTTTAAAGTTTTGTGAAAGTCATTTTTAACAACTATTGCATTTTCGTTTAGTGCTTTGTTGTTTTTGTTAATTATTGCAATAGATTTTTCGTTATTATCGCAAATATAAACTTTTTTTGCACCTCTGCTCAAAGCTTCAAAACCAAAATTTCCCGTGCCTCCAAACAAATCAAGCACGGTTAAATTTGGTAATACAAATTGAATTTTACTAAAAATTGCTTCCTTAACTCTATCGGAAGTTGGCCTAATGTTATCAGCCTCAAACGAAGCCAATATTCTACCTTTGTGTTTTCCCGCAATAATTCTCATACACTAATTATATAGTAATTAGGTGCAACATTCAAATTAATTGATTA
>CALDPW010000088.1 GCA_937911885.1 uncultured Clostridia bacterium
CAATTGCTAAAAGTTGCAGTTGAAGCCGGTGCTCCACAAGATATTGTTTCGTGGATTGATGTTCCATCACTTGAACTAACAAACTTTTTAATGCAAAACGCTGATATTATTTTAGCAACTGGTGGCCCAGGCATGGTAAAAGCTGCTTATTCTAGTGGTAAGCCAGCGCTTGGTGTTGGTGCAGGAAACACTCCGGCAATAATTGATAGCACTGCAAACCTAAAACTTGCAGTTAACTCAATTATTCATTCAAAAACATTCGATAACGGAATGATTTGTGCATCGGAACAATCGGTTATTGTGTTAAACGATGTTTATAATCAAGTTAAACAAGAGTTCGCAAACCGTGGATGTTACTTTTTAACCGAAGCTGAAACCGAAAAGGTAAGAAAAACCATTATTATTAATGGTGCGCTAAATGCAAAAATAGTTGGACAAAAAGCTCACACAATTGCTGCATTAAGTGGTGTTGAAGTCCCTGAAAATACAAAAATATTAATTGGCGAAGTAGAAAGCGTTGATTTGAGCGAAGAATTTGCTCACGAAAAGTTATCGCCAGTTTTGGCAATGTATAAAGCTAACAGCTTTGAAGATGCAGTTAGTAAGGCACACAAACTTATTTTAGATGGTGGACTTGGACATACTAGTTCAATTTATATTGATTTAAATGAACAACAAAAATTGGATTTGTTTGAAAGAACAATGAAAACTTGTCGTGTTTTAATTAATACTCCATCAAGCCAAGGTGGAATTGGTGATTTATATAACTTTAAGTTAGAACCATCATTAACACTTGGTTGTGGATCTTGGGGTGGAAACTCTGTTTCCGAAAATGTTGGTGTAAAACATTTAATAAATATTAAAACAGTAGCTCAAAGGAGAGAAAATATGTTGTGGTTTAGATCGCCAGATAAAGTTTATATTAAAAAAGGTTGCTTGCCAGTTGCACTAGATGAACTTGGCACTGTATTAAACAAAAAAAGAGTATTTATTGTAACCGATACTTTCTTATATCAAAATGGTTACACAAAAACAATTACAAACAAATTAGACGAATTGGGTATTGTTCATCAAACATTCTTTAATGTTGCACCAGATCCAACCCTTGCTTGTGCAAAAGAAGGTGCTCAACTTATGAGCGAATTTAAACCAGACTGCATTATTGCTGTTGGTGGTGGATCAGCTATGGATGCTGGAAAAATTATGTGGGTTTTATATGAACATCCTGAAGTTGATTTTATGGATATGGCAATGCGTTTTGTTGATATTCGTAAAAGAATTTATACTTTCCCAAAAATGGGCGAAAAAGCATATTTTATTGCAATTCCAACCTCGGCTGGAACAGGATCGGAAGTAACACCATTTGCAGTTATTACCGATGAATCAACAGGAACAAAATATCCACTAGCCGATTATGAATTAATGCCAAACATGGCAATTGTTGATTGCGAATTAATGCTAAAAGCACCAAAGGGATTAACCAGTGCTTCTGGTATTGATGCAGTAACTCATGCATTAGAAGCTTATGCTTCAATGCTTGCAACAGACTATACTGACGGTCTCGCCCTTCGCTCACTCAAAATGATTTTTGAATATCTTCCCCGCGCTTACGAAAACGGTTCAACAGATATCGTTGCACGCGAGAAGATGGCAAATGCCGCAACAATGGCAGGTATGGCATTTGCAAACGCATTCCTCGGCATCTGCCACTCAATGGCTCATAAGCTCGGTGCATTCCATCATCTTCCCCACGGCGTTGCAAACGCACTTATGATTGAAGAAGTTCTCCGCTTCAATGCAAGCGAAGCTCCTGCAAAGATGGGTACATTCTCACAGTATGACCATCCCCACACTCTTGCACGCTATGCAGAAATTGCTGATTACCTCGGCCTCGGCGGCAAGAACGACAAGGAGAAGCTCGAAAACCTTATCAAGGCTATCAACGACCTCAAGAAGACAGTCGGCATCAAAGAAACAATCAAGGATTACGGTGTTGACGAAAAAGACTTCCTTGACCGTCTTGACGATATGGTTGAGCAGGCATTCGACGACCAGTGCACAGGCGCTAACCCCAGATATCCCCTTATGAGCGAACTCAAG
>CALDPW010000089.1 GCA_937911885.1 uncultured Clostridia bacterium
CCTTAAAAAAGTTTTTAAGCCTTTGCTTATAAAAAATTTTATATATTAAAATAAATGGATAAAATAAATAATAAAAAAATGTTTTCACTAACCTTATTATAGCAAGAAAATTTTTATTTGTAACAAGGTTTAACAACAAAAATAAAAACATATTTGCTTTTTGTTGTTAACATTATAAATTTTAAGTTTTTCTTTACTAATTGGCATATTTATTGTATAGTTATATAGTTACTTTATTTTTAATGTTTTGCTGCGGTGTCAGAGTGGTCGAATGTGCACGCTTGGAAAGCGTGTGAACAGCAATGTTCCGAGGGTTCAAATCCCTCCTGCAGCGCCAATTTATTCCAACAAATTGTTTGTTGGATTTTTTATAAAGGAGGTTTAATATGGTAGTTAGCATTGTTAAAGAAAATGAATTTGAAGAGTTGCACCAAATGATTGCAAAAACATGTAGAATTTCATTTCCTAAATACTATCCACAAAAATCAATTGATTATGTTATTGAAAGCTTAAAACCAGCAAAGTTAAAAGAACGTGCAAGCTATGCACACTTTTATGTTGTTAAACACGAAAACAAAATTATTGGATGTGGAGCAATTAGCTCGTATTGGGGAAGCGAAACCGAAAGTATTTTGCTAACAATTTTTGTAGATCCCGATTATCAGGGCAAAGGTGTTGGTCGATTAATTATGAACACTCTTGAATCAGATGAATACGCCATTAGAGCAAACCGAATTGAAATTCCTGCCGGAATGGTGGCAATTCCTTTTTACAAAAAATTTGGATACGAACATAAAAATGGCGAACTTAACTACGACGATGGCCATTTTTCAATGGAAAAGTTCAAATAAAAAATCAAGCATACAAGTGCTTGATTTTTTTTGTTATTGATATTCGGCAACGTTAACACATTTTAACAAAAATTCTTGTTCTTCTGGTTTGCCTTTTTCAAGTTGTTCAGCAGCAACTAGTGGAATCCAGCGTTGAATATGTTTTACTTCAATTCCACTTTTTTGAGCAAACAATTTTAAGTATTGTTCAGCAAGGTCATCCTTGTTTTCCATTTTAAAAATTAAGTATGTTCTTGCAACATCGGCAGATGCATTTCCTTGTGTAGCATGAGCCCAATCTAATATATAATGACTTCCATCGTTTTTAATAATAATGTTAGAAGGATTAAAATCGCCATGGCAAAGTTTTGCATGATTTTTCATACCTTCTAATTTTTGCAACAATTCAAATCTGGTGCTTTCATCAATTGTTGTTAGGTTTGCAATTTTGCGTCTAAATTTATCTTTAATGCGATTTAAAAGTGTAACACTTTGTGATAAAACTTCAAGTTGAATATCAACAAACATATTTAAATACAAATCAATCTTATCAGGATTTTCTTGCATTAATTGAGCAAGTGTTTTACCTTCAACATTTTCAACAACCAAAGCCCATTGATCATTAATTTTTGGAACTTCCAAAAGTTTTGGAATGTTTAGGTTTGTGTTTTCCTCAACCCTAGCATGATTTATAGCTTCATTTAAAACATATGATTTTGTATGGTTTTTGACATAAAGTTTAATAATTTTGTCACCATCTATATACAATGTTTTATTTTCTCTTTGTAAAACAATATTGTTTAAACTGTAACTCATTATTTTTTACCTCCGTAATAAGCTTTTAAATACATATCTTTTATTTCGCTAAGTAACGGATATCTTGGGTTTGCACCTGTGCATTGATCATCAAATGCTTGTTCTGTCATGGCATCAAGTTTATCTAAAA
>CALDPW010000090.1 GCA_937911885.1 uncultured Clostridia bacterium
ATACATTAAATCTTGGATTATACATTACTCCTGAATATGTGTTTTTATAGGTTAAATAAATTATTAATGATACCAAAAACGCAATTATTAATACTAATAATATTTATGTTAAATTTAAAGTTAACTTTGAATATAAAACAGTTAATGGTGAAGGATTTAATGCTGTTGTTCAAGCAAAAGAAGAAGAATTAGAATTAACAGTAGATAGTGCTGGATGGCCAGGAACGGCAGATTTTCCAGCTGATGGATATGTTCCTTTCCAATTTAGTTTTTCAATTTCGGACTATTTAGGCAATAATGTTCCAACTTTGGGGGCATATAATGGTGATAACAACACTGTTGATGATATGACTCTATGGAACAATGCGTTTAAGGCAAACGAAACAAATTCAGCATTTAACTTTAATGCTGGTGATAACTATGTTCAAGTTACATTGGTGGATGTTGTTGTATATAAGAGAGAAACAAGTGGTGATGTGATTTATACAGGAAACGATGTTGTTTACGATGTTTCATTATTACCATTAACTATGTAGTAAAAAGTGCCAATTACTGGCACTTTTTTGTTAAAATAAAAAAAATATTTACTATCAAAAAAAAGTATGATAATATATTATTAGAAAATAAAGGGGAAATAGGATATGAAAAATAAAAAATTTTTATTAGGCTGTTTAGCTGCTGTTATGGGTTTAACAACATTTGCTCTAACAGGTTGTGGAAATTCAAACAAAGATAATGGTGGAGGCACTACAACAATAACTCCAGGAGGATCTGGTAATGGTGGCGGTTCAGGCACTGGCAATGGTGGAGGAACATCAACACAACCAACAGCACCAGTTTTGAAAAATATTTCAAACAGCTTTACAAATGCAAGAGCAAATTATTCAACTGATACTGTAATTGATTTAAATAACTCAAACAATACATTTGCCAATGTTTTAAATAGACAATTTAGTGTTTTAAGTGAAGATATTTTGTATCGTTTATATTTAACTTATGGCGAAGAGACATATGGATCTCAATCTGCATTTGGTGATTTAAATTTATACAATGGTAATTTTTCGGATGGTGTTAATCTTGCTAAAGTAAAAAAAGATAAAGCCATTACTAATTTAACAGGTCATAATGCCGATGTTGGATATCATACAAAAGAACATTTAGACTGTGAGTATTGCTATCAAGTTGTAATTAATGGGCAAAACACTTATTTAAATAACGTTAGTGCAATCAAATTTGCTGAGGCAATAACTGGCAATTATTTAAACTATGATGGTAGAGATTTGGTTGATTCTCCAAACCCTGCAAAAGCTTGGATTTTTAACGATTATGCTCAATGGAACACAACATATCGTGATCAATTTAAGTTAGCATTAGCTAAAATTGCTTATGGTGATGAAACAACCACTTTGAGCTATGATGATATTATTGCAAAACTATCAAAAACAGGTTTTGGTGATAATGCTGCTCAAAAAATTGTAAATTACATTAACAATAATGTTATAGGTGCAAGTTTAGTTAGTGCCGATATGCAAGCTTACAATTTGTTAGCTGGTGAAAAAGGTGATATTCGCAATTGGTCCGAAGCTGAAAAACATTATTATAAAGGATATAATATTGTAGTTCCTGCAATTGTTAATCAAGCATTAAACAACACTTTTGATAACACCTCAACAAATTTATATCCACAAGTTTCTAATGGTGTTTCGGTAGTAACATCTGTTAGTAATTTAAATGTTGAAAAAGATTATAAATCAATTGTTTTAATGCCAAATAATTCAAATGTTTTAGTTACAAAAATTAAAGCAAAATTCTATTCTCAAAATTCACAAAATAAAACAATAACAGTAAAAGCTACAGTAAAAAATGTTGCTGGAAAAATTATCACAAACAAAAATGTTGGAACTGTTGTGTTAACTGCATCGGGAACAGAATGTGAACTTAATTTTGGTTGCACAAGCACAATTGGTGCATATGTTGGTAGCACAGCAAATCTTGATACAGTTTCGTTACTAAATCAAAATCAATCAACAATCTCTTTGGGAGATAACTATGTTGAACTTACATTCGAAGCAGAAGATGGAACAACTTTTGGTGTTGAACTATTGGGAATGTATGATAAAAACTAAAAAAATGCCGTTATGGCATTTTTTTTGTTGTTTAGTTACATATTAAAAGTATGTTTTGCAAAAAATAAAACAAAAAAGGTGAAAATATGAAGAAAGTATATGGACTGGAAAAAGAACAATTAATATCAACGGTTTAACTTTAATGAAAGTAAAAAAGAACATTTATACAGATGGCACTAATAATTATGAATTAAAGGGTAACTATTTAACTGGCGTTACTTTAGTTGGACCTGAAGCCTCTTATGTAATCTTAGATAAATTAAACGGATTACAAATTGTATGTGCTTCAATTCCTATTATTATCGGTATCTTATTTACTGGATTTATAGGGATTTTACTTGGATTTCTAGCATCATCAGTAATTGTTTCAGTTGCTAGAAACACAAAAAGTACTTTAGC
>CALDPW010000091.1 GCA_937911885.1 uncultured Clostridia bacterium
CCATAATGCAATTTAATATTGTTAGCATTTTTTAATTGCAATTCAAACATATCTTTAATTGTTTGTGCTTTATTTGTTTTTGGAAAAACCCTATTATTTTGCTCAACAATATAATCAACGCCATTGTTGGATAAATAGCTTATCATATCATATGCCGAAAAATTATTTAAGGCAGAAAACATAAATTTAGAATTGTGAGGAATATTGTTTAATAGTTCATCAACATCAGATAAATTAGTAACATTACATCTACCATTACCAGTAATTAACAGTTTTTTTGCACCATCTAAATTTTTATCAAAAATGCTTATATTAAGTTTTGAATTATTGGCAAGTAAACTAGCACACATTAACCCACTAGCACCTGCTCCAATTATTGCAATATTAACTTTATCCATCAAAAATATATTATCAAAAAAAACTCACAATTCAAATTATAATTAAACACAAAAACAAAAAAATAATGTTACATATTTAGCATAAAAACTACTATGCAAATTAAATAAAACACACCAAATATAGGCTTTTTATTATCAAAAATATATTAAGCAAAATTTGTATTTTAACATAAAAAAAGCTAAACAAAATTGTTTAGCTTTTTATTTTATTTAATTGTTTTTGCTTTAACTTCAAGCTCTTTCTTTGTTTGGTGATTTAGTGCAATTAACTTATCAAGTTTTGACATACTTTCTAATTCATCAAGTTCTTTCTCTATTTTTTTCTCATCAGAAGTAAGAGCATTATCTTTAACTGCTCCCTTAAAAATATCGCCATATTCTTCTCTTGCTTCATCAGATAAAATCCAATAAGCAAACATTGTTGTGTTGTCTGCAATAACATGTCCACTATTAGAACCACCCCAAGGAAGTTCAGCAACAAGTTTTTTAATCATTATTGGATTTTTAGAATTAACAGCTTCAATAATATTAGTAAGATAAATCAAGTTTGAACCATATTTATCACATGAAACCATGTTATAAGCATCATCAACTCTTAATTTTTCACGAACACCATCATACAAATAATACATTATAGCATCAACAGCTTCGGCACGGCGATCAACACCAGGCATGTTTAATTGTGTTTGCAATGTTTCTAAAATTTCAGCATGATGTTGTTCTAAATATTTATACATATTTTGAGCATGTTCAACTTTAGCTTTTAACCATTGATCACTTTCTAAATCTGGATTAACGTGTCCATCATATTTTAACATAAAAGATCCCCCAACTACGCATATTAATGATATATGCTCTTAAATTATATCATAAATAAAATTCAAATACAATATGATATTAATTTCATAAAATCGAAAATTAATCAAATTCATATCTTAAACTAACATTAATCTCTTTAAAGCCATTCTTTTTATAAAAATTAATTGTATTGATATTGTTAAATGAAGCAGTCACCATTACCCTTTTAGCATTTTGTTCTTTGCACCAATTAAAAAACGAATTAACCAATTTAGAACCTATACCATATTTTCTAAACTTTCCCATAATAAACATATTGTTTAATTCAGCAGTTATGCCCTCATAATAAGAATAAGTTTCGTCTTTATGTGTTGATCCAGCCAAATATCCAACAATTTCATTTTCAACTTTTGCCACTACAACAAACTCTTCTTTTATCATATATTCAAAATATTCTTTTGAAATATCACTTAACGACCAATCTTCAATATAGTTGTCAAACTTATTTATTGTTTCGTATTTACAAAGTTCATTATTTAAATTTTGTATAATACTTAAATCTTCAATACTAGCTTTTTTTAATGTTATATTCATAATAATCTCCTATATTACAAATTATAATATCATAAACTTATTCAAAATCAAACAAAACAAAAAAACCTAGCAAATTTTGCTAGGTTTTATTTGGCTCCTCAAGCAGGATTCGAACCTGCAACCTATCGGTTAACAGCCGAGTGCTCCACCGTTGAGCTATTGAGGAATAACACAATTAGTATATTCAAATAGACATTAAAAGTCAACACTTTTTTAATAATTTTTATAATAATATCAAATAAATTTAATTAATTTTTTAGTGTTGACTATAATATAATTTATATTTTATAATACAATTAGACATATGGGGTAAAAAAATAATATATGGATACAGAAATCTTAACATTTAGCACAGAAAACATAACACCACAATTAATAAATCAGTTAAAACGCATTGATAATGCTGTATTTGAAGAATATTCCAGCAGAACCCTGGGTTACATAATGCCAACAATAGCAATATGTGCTACAAAGGATTCATCAGATTTAACACAAATATTTGGAAAAATTAACATAAATCTAAAAACCAACCATTATTTAGACAAATCAGTAACACGAGCTCAACTATCTAACCTAGCAATACTTCCTTATATGCAACAAAAAGGATTTGGATCTAAATTAGTTAAAACAGCATTAAGCGAATGCAAAAAACAAAAATGCTATTATGCTTATCTCAATATTAATAACGAACAAAAAAACTGCAAAAAACTTATTAAGTTTTACTTAAAAAATGGCTTTATTTTACCACAAAATCAAGCATTACAAACAAGTAAATCAATAACAATGATATATCCAATAAATAGCAGTTTTAAACAAAAAAATTGCGAAAATGATTTGCTACAAACATACAAAATTCGAAACAGATAATTTATATCTGTTTTTTTATTTTTCTTTTAACAACAAAAAAAGGATCCTCTGATGAGGATCCAAAGAATGGAAAACTGGCAACTACCTATGTTTCCGGCACGTCTCCATGCAAGTATTTTCGGCGCTGAAGGTCTTAACTGCTGTGTTCGGGATGAGAACAGGTGTTGCTCCTTCGCTAGTGTCACCAGTAATGGTTGAATGTTAGAACATTCACAACTGCATAATATATATTAAACCTTAAAAATCGATTTATGCGATTCGTCTTTTGATCAAGCCCTCGACCTATTAGTATCAGTCAACTTCAAATATTACTACTCTTCCATCTCTGACCTATCAACCTCATCGTCTCTGAGGGGTCTTACTAACTTAAAGTTATGGGATATCTAATCTTGAGGTGGGTTTCACGCTTAGATGCTTTCAGCGTTTATCCCGTCCATACTTCGCTACCCTGCTATGCTTTTGGCAAAACAACAGATGCACAATTGGTATGTTCACTCCGGTCCTTTCGTACTAGGAGCAAATCCTCTCAAATATCCAACGCCCATGGCGGATAGGGACCGAACTGTCTCACGACGTTCTGAACCCAGCTCGCGTACCACTTTAA
>CALDPW010000092.1 GCA_937911885.1 uncultured Clostridia bacterium
ATATTATTCAACCAACAAAAAACACTGTAATGCCGGAGTTAGTAGCGGATTAATTATCAGTTTAATGCTATGTTTAATAATTAGCATTATTATAATTTTGTTTAAACCTTTGTTTGTTAACTATTTTAACAACGAAATGGGATATGTTTTGCTATTAACAATGCTTCCAGCCATTATATTTACTGGGATTTATGCCCCGTTTAAAGGTTATTTATGGGGAAAAGAACAATTCTTTAAAGTAAGTTTAGTAGAATTTATTGAACAAATTATAAGAATTGCTAGTTTCTTTATTCTCATCCTTATAACAACATCAAACAATCTTTACCCAGCGGGAATTTCACTATCCATTGGCTGCATTTTATCTACTATTGTTGGAATAATTATTTTCTTTACTTCAAATGGTAGATTATCTTCCCCTAAAAATGCCTTTAAACCAATTTTTAGTTCAGCAACACCTATAACATTAGTTAGGATTGCTACAAGCCTTATGCAGCCAATTTTGGCAATTATATTGCCATTAAAGCTTATTTCTGTTGGATATACAAATAGCCAAGCATTAAGCCAAATAGGAATTGCAATGGGCATGACAATGCCATTGTTATCAATCCCGTCCACCTTAATTGGATCACTTGCAATGGCTTTAATACCAACTTTAACAAGCCTAAACAATAATAACCAAAACAAAACATTGTCAAATCAAATTGCAAAGGCTATTAATTTTACATTTATTTGTTCGTTTATTATACTTCCATTTTTTGTTGCTTTGGGCGAACCAATATGTGAATTTATTTTTAATAACACAACAGCTGGAACATATTTAAAATATGCAAGTTGGTTAATGATTCCAATGGGCATATCACAAATAACAACATCAATACTAAACAGCTTAAATCAAGAATCAAAAACATTTATTTATTACATAATTAGCAGCATTGCGTTATTTGCCTGCATTTTAATATTACCTAAGTATGTTGGTATTTATGCTCTTATGTTTGGTTTAGGATTAAGCATGCTAATTACAGCAATTTTAAATATTATTAAAATTAATAAAACAATAAATTCTAATAAAACCTATTTAGGAATAATTTGCAAGCTTGTAATAATACTAATCCCCTGCACATTACTTACAAAATTTATTTATAATATTATTATCTTAATTCTACCAAACTTTTTAACATTAATAATTTGTGGATTAATCAGTGTTATAGCTTATAGCATATTAATGGTTTGCTTTGGAATTGTTGATATTTCGTTTGTATTAAGTATTAAACAACGCAACACAAAAAAATTAAGTAAACAAGTATAAATTCTATTATTTTAATAATAATAGTAATATGACCTTTACACTAATAACTCGCAGTTTGATAATATATTTAATAGTATTTTTATTACTTAGATTAATGGGTAAACGACAAATTGGAGAAATGCAACCTTTTGAACTTGTTATAACCCTTATAATTGCAGATTTAGCAACAATTCCCATGGCAGAAACAGCTTTGCCATTAATACACGGAATAATACCAATAATAACACTAGCATTAATTCATTTTGTGTTAACATTTTTGAGCATGAAAAGTTTGTTTTTTAGAAAATTAATAAATGGCAAACCAGTTATAATAATTACACCAAACGGAATTGATTACAAAGCCTTAAAAAAACTAAACATGAACTTTAACGACCTAATAGAAAATATTAGAACACTTGGTTATTTCAACTTAGAAGAAATTTTATATGCCATAATGCAAACTAATGGCACACTAACAATATTACCAAGAGCTGCATATGCTCCACTTAATGCTAGTAATGCTAAAATAGAGGTTTCACCTGCTAGTTTGCCCGTTATATTAATTAGCGAGGGCAAATTTGTTAATGAAAACATTAAGTTAGCAAACATTAACGAAGAATTTATTAATAATCAAATAAAAAATTGTGGATTAAACCCACAAGAAATAATATTTTTATCAATTAATAACGAAGGTAAAATGTATATACAACCAAAACAAGGAATGTTTAAGGTGTATCAAACCAATTACAAAGGAGAAGCCTGGTGAAAAGAGTAATATGCATTATTTGTTTGTTTTTAGGATTAATAGCTTTAGCAACTTACGAAGTTGTTGCAGTAAGCAACGTTATAAATAATCTTGAAATACAAGCACAACAACTAAACAGTAAAGTAAAACAAAATAAAGATAATTTAACATTGCTTAGCAACAACATATCACAAATAAAAAGCAATTGGGATAAGCACGAACATGGTTTATTTTTAATGTTTAACCATAAGGATTTATCAAGTGTTACCGATTCGTTAACAAGATTAAAATCATATATTATAAACAACGATTATGATAATGCTGTTGCCGAATCTGATTTACTTTTAGAATACGCCGAAAAAAATCATCACATAATGGGATTTAATCTTCAAAATATATTATAACGCAGACCACTAATATGGTCTGTTTTTTATAATGCTTAAATAAAAAAATTGCACATAAATTTGTGCAATTTTTAATTTGTTTATTTTTGTTTTCCAACAATACATTCATGATATAATTTATCATAAATAGTTGTGTTTATGCTTTGATTTAATAGCATTGCAGCCAACACCAAACTTAAAATTAAGTTAGATAGTTCAACAGGATTAAAACTAATGCATTGAACAACTGCAATAACAAGCACACAAGCCATAACAATACCAAAGCAAACCCAATTCAACACAGTGTTTCCGTTTGTTTTACGACGTAAATTAACATTAAAGTTTGTATTTAATATTGTTTCACCTTTTGTATTAATTTCGGTATAAACCCTAAAAAATCTGCGATATTCAAATATTGAAATAACAATATATAAAACAGATGCAACTAGCGAAAATCCCGACATTAAATAAGGATTATAATCCACAACTTTATTAAATGCGCAATATAAAATGTGCGCAGCAGCCAAAATTGTTAAAACAATATTTAATGCAACAACAACTTTGGTAGCATTAAGTTTTTTTTCAATGTATCGTATTTGATCTTTTTTTACTGTAACTTCGGTAATAAACATAATTTTAATCCCTAACCAAATATTTTTT
This sequence comes from uncultured Clostridia bacterium, assembly GCA_937911885.1. Lineage (GTDB taxonomy): Bacteria > Bacillota > Clostridia > Christensenellales > UBA1242 > UBA6345. The sequence continues at coordinate 3,074 of CALDPW010000092.1, forward strand.
TAAATATTTTCCCGTTTCACTGTTTTTATTATTTGCAATTTCTTCTGGAGTTCCCGATGCAACAATTGTTCCACCCAAATCTCCACCTTCTGGTCCTAAGTCAATAATATAATCCGCAATTTTTATAACATCTAAATTGTGTTCAATAACAACAATTGTGTTTCCGCCAGCTACCAATCGGTTTAATATTTTTACAAGTTTATCAACATCAAACATATGCAAACCAGTTGTTGGTTCATCTAATATATATAACGACTTTCCTGTGCTACGCTTGCTAAGTTCGGTTGCAAGTTTTACTCTTTGAGCTTCTCCACCACTAAGCTCAGTTGCTGGTTGACCTAATTTTATATATCCCAAACCAACATCGTTTAATGTTTGTAACTTATTTCTTATTTTAGGAATATTTTTAGTATCTTTATTTATTATCGTACCAACTTTTATATTTTTTGCAATGCTAATGAATTTGCTGGCTGGAGGATTTTCGAAATTTGAATTAATGGGGGCTTCGGGATTTTCTGGTTCGATGAAAATTCTTGGGGACGCATTTTTGTCAATTTTTGGAGTAAATCAGATTTTTATTGAGTGGTTGCCGACCTTTTTATTGTCTTTGCTTCAAGGAGTATTAGTAGGCTTAATTGTATTTCTTTGGCAGAAGAAAAAACAGGCCAAAGAGGGCAATTCGGCTGGAGTGGAAAAAGTAGGAATAATCACAGGATTAGTAGCGCTGG
>CALDPW010000093.1 GCA_937911885.1 uncultured Clostridia bacterium
GAGCTTCTCCCTTTTCCTTTGCGCCCAGCAGGGTATCTTCGATTTCTTTTAATTCTTCGGTAATATATCGTTCAGAATTAGCTATTGTTTGTTTGCGTTGATATCTAAATGGAACTAAGTCAACTTGTCCTTTTGGAACTTCAATATAATACCCAAAAACGCTATTATATCCTATTTTTAAATTTTTAATTCCAGTTTGTTCTTTTTCGGTTGCTTCTAAAGTTGCAAGCCAAGTTTTACCAACAGAAGAAATATTGCAAATCTCATCTAATTCTGCAGAATAACCTTTTTTAATATAGCCGCCATCTTTTAATAAATATGGAGGATTTTCAACTATTGCATTATCAAGCATTGAATATAAAGAACTGTAATCGTATATATCTTTAAATATGTTTTTGATAATAGTGCTTTTTAATGGTGATATTAGTTCCTTTATTTTTGGTAATAAGCCTAAGGAATTTTTTAAAGCAACACAATCTTTTGGTGTTAAATTGCCATAACTAACCTTTCCACACAAACGTTCAATATCGTAAACATTGCCTAATAGATTGTTCAACCCATCGCGGATCATAATGTTTTTTACTAACTCTTCAATACCATTTAGTCTTTGATTGATAATCTTTTCATCAAACAATGGTTGCTCAATATAGGTGCGCAATGTTCTAGCACCCATACTGGTTTGAGTTTTATCTAATAGCCATAGTAAAGAGCCACGTTTTTTGCGATCTTTAATTGTTTCGGTTAATTCAAGGTTGCGGCGTGTGTTACTATCAAGCGCCATAAATTGAGTGTCATTAACATATATGCAAGTGTTAATATGATTTAAGCTACGCTTTTGAGTTTCGATTAAATATGATATTAAAGCACCTGCACTTATTATTGCATTTTCTTTATCAGAAAAACCAACAATAGCTTTTGTTCCTAGTTGGTCGGTTAATGTTTTATGATTTGTCTCAAAAACAAAATAAGCATCTTCCTTTACTGAAAAATTTGGTATTATTTGTAATTTTGAGGCAATTAAGGAGTTAGAAATTTCATACATATCATAATTGCAAATAATTTCGCTAGGTCTAACTCGAACCAACATATCGTTAAAACCATTAACATCTTCTTCGGTTAAAAATATTTCACCTGTTGAAATATCGGTATAACTAACACCAATTATGCCGTTTTTTAAATAAGCACTCATAATGTAGTTATTCTTTTTATCATCTAACAGGCTGCTATCAATTAATGTTCCTGGAGTTACTACTCTAACAACTTCGCGTTCAACAAGTTTAACACCTTTTTTTGGTTCGGTAATTTGTTCGCAAATGGCAACCTTAAAACCTTGCTCGATAAGTTTTTGTAAATAACCATCAAGAGCATGATATGGAATGCCACACATAGGGGCTCTTTCGCTTAGGCCACAATCCCTACCAGTTAATGTTAGGTCCAGAGCCTTACTTGCTGTTACAGCATCTTCAAAAAACATTTCATAAAAGTCGCCAAGACGATAAAGCAATATTGCGTCTTTGTATATTTCTTTGGTTTGAATATACTGTTGCATCATTGGTGATAATGCCATTAATTTTCTCCTTTGTTTACTAGTTCACATATAAGTTTATTTCTTTCTAAACTGTTTACTTTAACATTAACAAAACTTGGAATGGTTAAAGTTTTGTCTGTTATTAAAACAACATTTTTACCGTTATCTAGAGTTGCTAAATAACCATTTGTTGTTTTTTGCTCAATTAAAGCTTCGTTAATGGTTCCAATTAGTTTTTGGTTTTGTTCTTTAATTAATGATTTACTTAAAGATAGCAATCTATTAACTCTATCATGTTTGGTTTGATCATCAATTTGACCATCCATTTTTTCTGCAATGGTTCCTGTTCGTTTTGAATAAATAAATCCAAAAACACCACCATATTCAACTTTTTTAACCAAATTATATGTATCCATAAAATCTTCTTCGGTTTCAGTTGGGAACCCAACAATTAGGTCGGTTGAAATAAAGTAATTTGGAACATTTGCCTTTATCTTTTCAATTAATCCTAAATAATGTTCAACAGTATAGTTTCGATTCATTAATTTTAATATACGATTGCTACCAGATTGCACAGGTAAATGAATAACCTTGCTTAATTTTGGTTCGGTTGCAATAACATTAATAACTTCATCTGTTAAATCTTTTGGATGAGATGTCATAAATTTTATTCTAAAATCGCCAGGTATTTTGCAAAGTTCTTTTAATAACATTGCAAAGTTTGTTCCGTCTTTAAAGTCATTACCATAACTATTAACATTTTGACCAAGCAATGTAACTATTTTATAACCTTCTGCAACCAATTGTTTAACTTCGTTAACAATATCTGTTATTGTTCTACTACGCTCTCTGCCACGAACATAAGGAACAATGCAGTATGTGCAAAAGTTGTTGCAGCCATACATAATATTAACCCATGCATTGTTGTTGGATGTGCGATACATTTCAACATCTTCGTTTATTGCAGCTTCTTTTTCCCAAATATCATAAATGTTTTTGTGGGATTGTTGATAGTTTATTAGGTATTCCTTAAACAAATGTAGGTTATGTGTTCCAAACACAATATTAACATATGGATATTTTTCTTTAAATAAATCTTTGCGACCATCCTCTTGTGCCATACATCCACACACTGCCACAATTAGATTTGGATTTAATTTTTTAAGTTTTTTTGTTGATCCAATGTTTCCTAAAACTTTTTGTTCTGCACTATCTCTAATGCAACATGTGTTAAAAACAATAACATCAGCTTGTTCCATTGATTCGGTTTCGGTATATCCTAAACTTTTAAGCATACCAGCTAATTTTTCACTTTCGTGAACGTTCATTTGGCAACCATAAGTTTTAATAAAGTAGTGTTTCATTATTTTCTCCGTAAGTAAAGCTACAAAAGTAGCAATAATATTCCAATATAAATTATACTATGATATTTAATTTGTTTCAAGTGTTAATAATTAATAAAAATATACTAATAATATTATTAATATTATTATTTTTGAATGGTGGGTTTATATATTAATGAAAAAGTTGTTTAAAATTTCGATAATAACAGGCTTAATATTTTTAGTTATAGGGTTGGTTTTTTTAGTGTTTTTCATAAATAATATTATGGGAATTAATGCTATTAAATTTGATAAACAAAAACTTATTTCCTCTGTAAGTGAGTGCGTTGTTTATGATATTAACAACAATGAATTAAATTCAATAACAAACAATAAAAAAGTTGTTAGCATTGAAGACTTGCCACAAAATTTAATCAACGCATTTGTTAGCATTGAAGATAAACAGTTTTTTAAACATAAAGGGCTAAACTATAAACGAATGGCAAAAGCACTTGTTAACAACATTAAACATTTAAGATTTGTTGAAGGTGCAAGCACAATTAGTCAACAACTAATAAAAAACACTCACCTATCAAGCGAAAAAACAATTACAAGAAAATTAAAAGAAATTTTGTTAACAAAAAAGCTAGAAAAAACTTTTAGCAAAAAAGATATTTTAGAAGTTTACTTAAATGTTATTTATTTTGGTGAAAATTCTTATGGTGTTGAAAAAGCCAGTAAAACTTATTTTGATAAGTCTGCAAAAGACTTATCTTTGGCAGAATGTGCAACGTTAGCAGGTATTATAAAATCACCATTAAAGTATTCACCAATACATAACAATAAAAATTGTTTAGATAGAAGAAATTTGGTGTTAAAAGAAATGTTGAAGGATGAAAAAATAACAACATTTCAATATAATGAAGCAATACAAGAAGAGCTAAAACTTAATATAAAAAATGAAGAAAATAGTATTGATAATTTATATATTAAAGCATGTTTAAATGAAGCAACCCATTTGCTTAATATAACTGAAAAAGAGTTAACAATGGGTAATTATAAAATATATAGTTATTTTGATTTAGAAAAACAAAAATCCCTTTTTAATTCGACTAATAATTTAGATAATTATCATGTGAACGCATATGGGAATATTAGTGATAGTTTAATGATTTTGATTGATAATAAAACCTTTGGGATAAGTGGGTTTTATGGTAAAAGCAAATATAATTTAACCAATTTTGTTAGACAACCAGGAAGTGCCATAAAGCCAATTTTAGTATATGCTCCTGCAATTGAACAAGGTTTAATAAATCCTAGTAGTAAAATTTTGGATGAACAAATTGATATTAATGGTTACTCTCCTAATAATGTTGGTGGAACATTTAATGGTTACGTAAGTGTTGAAAAAAGTATTGCAAAAAGTTTAAATATTCCAGCTGTTAAAATTTTAGACGAAGTTGGTGTTGAAAGTGCTAAAAATTTTGCAAATAAATGTGGTATTACATTTGATGAAAATGATGATGGTTTGGCTTTGGCTCTTGGTGGTTTTACTACTGGTGTTACACTTAAAGATTTAACCAATAGTTTTATTCCATTTGCAAATAATGGTAAATATTCAAAAGCTCATTTTATTAATAAAATTGTTGATGGTAATGGAAAAACTGTTTTTGAACACACAAATAAAGAATTTGTGGTAATGGGTGAAGATACTGCTTGTTTAATGACTGAAATGTTAAAAAAAGCCTGCAAAACAGGAACAAGTAGCAGATTAAAATCTCTTGATTTTGATATTGCAGGAAAAACAGGCACAGTTGCCGTTAAAGGAACAAATAATAACACCGATGCTTATTCAATTGCATATACCACAGAACATACACTAGGTGCATGGTTTGGTAATTATTCTAATGATGATAAATTTAATTTAGAAGGCAAAAACAATGGTGGAACATATGCAACAAGTGCGATAAAACAGGTTTTATTAGAAATTTATGACAAATATAAACCAGCAGATTTTGCGTTATCTAACAAATGTGAATATGTAGAAATTGATGCAAAAGAATATGAAGATAATAACAAAATTAAATTGTGTGGAGCGAACTGCCCTGACAGATATAAATTAAAAATTTTGGTTAGTTCCAGATTTAAACCAACCCATGTTAGTTCGTTATTTGAAAACATTGAAATAAATAATTTTGATGTTGTGTTAAATAAAAATAAAGCAATAATTAGTTTTGAAGCAAAAGACTATTTAAAATATGATATATTTAGAATTTACAATGGAAAAAGCAAACTAATTAATTCAATATCAAATAAGGATGGTTTGATTGAATATGTTGATAAAAATTTAGACTATGATAAAAAATATGGTTATTATATAGTTGCTAAAACCATAAGTGAAAACACTAGCGCTTATACTGAAACAATTGAAGTTATAACTGATAATTTTAATAATGTGTATAACAGCATAATTCAAAATAATTCATCGGCTGAATCATGGATATTTAGATAATAAAAAAAAGCACCAAATAAAGGTGCTTTTTATTTTTATTGCATAGTATGTTTAAAATTGAAAATGTTCTCTAACCTTTGCATCAATTTCAGCCATAATATCTTCATTAGATTCAAGGAATTGTTTAGCATTTTCTTTTCCTTGACCAATTTTTTCTCCATTATAACTAAACCATGCTCCGGATTTTTGAACTATATCTGCTTCAACTGCCATATCTAATACGCAACCAGATTTGCTAATTCCTTTTCCATACATAATATCAAATTCAGCAGTTTTAAATGGTGGTGCCATTTTATTTTTTACAACTTTAATTTTTGTTCTGTTTCCCATAAATTCGTTGCCATCTTTAATAACATCTGCTTTACGAACATCTAATCTAACGCTTGCATAAAATTTTAAAGCTTTACCACCAGTTGTTGTTTCAGGGCTTCCAAACATAACACCAACCTTTTCACGTAACTGGTTAATAAAAATAACACAAGATTTGCTTTTGTTTGTAATGGCTGTTAATTTTCTTAATGCTTGGCTCATTAATCTTGCTTGAGCGCCCATAAAACTATCACCCATTTCTCCATCGATTTCAGCCTTAGGTGTTAATGCTGCAACTGAGTCAACAACAACAATATCAACTGCTCCACTTCTAACCAAAGTTTCACAAATCTCTAATGCTTGTTCGCCTGTATCAGGTTGTGAAATAAATAAATCGCCAATGTTAACTCCAAGTTTTTCAGCATATGATGGGTCAAGTGCGTGTTCTGCATCAATAAATGCAGCTGTTCCACCCATTTTTTGTGCTTCTGCTAAAATGTGAAGAGCAACAGTTGTTTTACCTGAACTTTCAGGACCATAAATTTCAATAATTCTTCCACGAGGCACTCCACCAATTCCAAGTGCTACATCTAGTGGTAGACATCCTGTTGAAATTACTTCAATATGAGTATCAACGCTGTCTCCCAACTTCATAATTGAACCTTTACCAAATTGTTTTTCAATTTGTAAAATTGCTTGCTCTAATAACTTTTCTTTATTGCTATCCATACTTTCTCCTATTGAACATATGTTTGATAAACTTATTATATCGTAGTTTTATCAAAAAACAAATCGTTTTGCTTAATATTTTTAATTAAATAGAAAAATGATGTTTGAGTTAGGCTTGTAACCACCTGTTCTCTCGAACCATAAACAGTATTTTTATATACGTGAATACCATCACAATTACCAACGGCAATATAGCATAATTTTCCCTTTTTATCGTCATTAAATGAAGATAATCCGTTAGTAACAATAACAATGTCTGCCCCTGTTAAATCCAGCAATCCTGCTGCCATTTCGTAAGCAACTTCAACGGAAACCGAACCATATTGCTTAATAATATTTGGACTAACATTTAGTCGGTTTATTAATGCTTTATCTGATAGACAAACAATGTTTTCGCATAACAAATTTGATTGATCGCTACACTGTTTAAAAAAGCTACCAGAAATATTTCCACCAGTAATGGTTTCGGCAATGGCTAATTTTTTATTACCAACTTCTAACAAATCATAGGCTCTTTTTATTAAAGAAGTTTCTTCGTCGGCATATATATACTTATTTAGTCTCTCATATGTTTTTACAATAAAATCGTTTACAATTATTGGATCCAAATTTTCATTATATCTAATAACAATTGAAACTTCTAAATTATCGGGATAAGTTAAAAATAATATTTTATATTTGTTTTTTATTAAGTCAGATAATATTGCATAAATATCTTTTTCGCCAATACCAAAAGTTTTTATTGTGGTTGTTTTGTAATGAATTGTGTTGTTTTGTTTTATAAACTGACAAATATAATTATTAAATACTTCGGTTGCAACATCCAAATCGCCAGGAATAAACAAATAATTGGTTGTATGACTGTTTGTTATATATGATTGCAAAAAAGATGAATTTGTTGAAATAAGTGTTCCATTTTGTGGTAAATAATATTCATTTTCAGCATCATATGAAACAGGAATATTTGATTTTTGAAAATATGCATTAACTGCGTTTATGGCTAGTTCTGATTTAATAATTGGGCAATTAATGTAATTGCAAAGCACTTTTTTAATATTAAAGTTTTTTGAACTGATTGTTTCGCCAATAATAATAACAAAATCGCAATTAAGATTTGTTAACGCATTAAAAATTTGGTCGGGGTGATTTTCGGTGGTTATTATGTTGGTAACCACTTCCCCTACCTCTAATATGTTTTTTAACAAATATTGACTTATATCATCTTTCTTTTTTCCAAGCAGAATATCGTTGGAAACTCGAAGAATTGCAATTTTCATAAATAAGTGTTCCTATTCTCTATTGTTATTATAACAAAATTTGCTATTTTAACAAATAAATAAACAAAAAAACACCTAGTATTTAGGTGTTTTTTATGTTAATTATCTTTTAAAACTCCATTGTTTTTAACTACGTAATTGATTGCGCTAATAATGGTTAAAACAGTTGCAACTCCAATGATAACATAGTTGATAATTTGAACAACCAACAATGCTGTTCCGGTTAACCAACCACTAAACATAATTTCTGCTAAAAGCATTAATAGTGGCAATGAAATATCGGTAATAAAGGTTTTATATTTTCCCCATTTATCTGCAGCCATAACAAAGCCTTTTGCAGCTGCAACTTGGCGAAATGCGCTAATAAATAATTCTCTGCCAATAATAATAATTGTAACAATAATTCCGTATGGATTAGGAATAATTCCATCAACTGTTAAAACAATTAATGCAGCCATAACAATTAATTTATCTGCAATAGGATCTAATAATTTTCCTAAGTTTGTTACTAGATTATATTTTCTAGCAATATAACCATCTAGAAAATCTGTAAATGCTGCTAACGAGAATATGATTGCAGCAATTAAATAGTTGCAAGGAATAAAACTTGCAAGATAAAAGAAAATAAATACAGGAAGCAAACATATACGAGCAACTGAAATTTTATTTGGTAGATTCATAAACTTCTCCTTTTAATTCATAGCTTGAAACATCGGTTATTTTAACTTTTACAATATCACCTATTTTTGCATGCCCAAAAACATAAACAATGTTATCTATTTCAGGTGCATTAGCTTGAGATCTTCCAATAAAATAATCGTTTTCACTACTATCAATTATAACATTTATTGTTTTGTTTAACAAATTTAAATTGTTTAAATAACTTATTTTTTCTTGAACTTTATAAGCTTTTTTTACTCTGTGATTTTTTATTAAGGAACATAGTTGTTTTTTCATTTTGTATGCTATTGTTCCTGGTTCACGTGAATATGCAAAAAATCCCACATTGTTTAGCTTATAATCTTTTAAAAATTGTAATATTTCTTTAAATTGTTTTTTTGTTTCACCAGGGAAACCTACAATAAATGTTGACCTAATAGATATCTCTGGTATTTGATTTTTTAGTTTTGTAATTGTTTCAATAATTTGTTCCTTTGTTGCCCTACGATTCATTTTTTTAAGAATTTGATTATTTATATGTTGCAAAGGAATATCAATATATTTAACAACTTTATTGTTTGTTTTTATTGTGTCAATTAGTTCGTTGGTTACTAGTTCTGGGTAGCAATATAACAATCTAATCCACTTGATTTTATCAATTTTACTAAGCTCATTTATAAGTTTAGATAAAGAATATTCGTTATATAGATCATATCCATATTTGGTAACATCTTGTCCAACCAAAATAAGTTCTGTTACGCCCTTATTGGCAAGATATGTTGCTTCGGCAACTAATTCCTCAATTGGTGTAGATTTAAATCTTCCACGAATATATGGTATTGTGCAGTAGGTGCAAAAATTATTGCAACCTTCAGAAATTTTTAAATAAGCATAGTGGTTTGGTGTTGATATAATGCGATCGAGTGTGTTGTGATTATAATTGTTACCATATTCAACATTGTATAAATCAAAGATTGTTTTTACAATGTTGTTGTTATCTGCTACTTTAACAAAAGTGTCCACTTCAGGCAAACTACTTTCTAAATCTTGGTAATTCATTTCGTTTAAGCAACCGGTAACAATTATTTTTTCACAATTGTATTGTTTTAGATTAGCCATTTCTAAAATGGTGTTAATACTCTCTTTTCTTGCACTTTCAATAAAAGAACAAGTGTTAATAATAATTATATTTGCTTTCGAAGGATCAGTTTCGGTTTTAAATCCAACATTGGTTAAAGTTGTAATAATTTTTTCTAGGTCTACTCTGTTTTTATCGCAACCAAGCGAAATATAACCAATTTTTTTTGATAATAATTCTTTTGTATTCATTTTGGGTTACAAATCCTCCCCAAATCTTTCTTCAAACTCTTGTTGAGTTATATAAAGTGGTCGCAAGTTTTTACTATCTTTTGGCCCTACAAAACCAGCTAATTCCATTTGATCAACAATTTTAGCTGCTCGTGGGAAGCCAATACTAAAAAAGCGTTGTAATTTGGAAATACTTGCACTTTGTTGTTTGATAAATAATCTAAGCGACTCTTTCATTAATGGATCAAATTCTTGTGTGCTGCCACCATCTGCTTTAAATCCACCTTGATCCGAATTAAACATTTCATCTTCAATATCTGAATCAAATTCGCACTCATTGTTTTCCTTAATAAAATCAACAATTTTGGAAACTTCTTCCCCTGAAACGAAAGCTCCTTGAATACGAACTAGATCAGCTGAACCATTAGCACTATAAAGCATATCACCTTTACCTAATAGTTTTTCAGCCCCACCTTGATCTAAAATTGTTTTACTATCTGGGAATGCTGAAACTGCAAATGCAATTCTGCTTGGAAGGTTTGCTTTAATTATTCCAGTAATAACATCAACACTTGGTCGTTGTGTAGCAATAACTAAGTGAATACCAGCAGCACGGCTTAGTTGTGTTAAACGAATAATTTTTTCTTCAACTTCTTTTTTGCGTTGCATCATTAAGTCGCCTAACTCATCAACAATAAACACAATATATGGCATTTTTGGTTCGGTTTGTGATTTTACTTGTGGTCTATCATTAAATTCCTCAATGTTTCTTACCATGTTTTCGGCAAATTTAGTATATCTGCGATCCATTTCTTTAATTAACCAATCTAACGCCTTAACAGCTTTATCAACATCGGTAATTGCTTTTGGTAATAACATGTGCGGCAATCCATTATAAAGAGTAAATTCAACTCGTTTTGGATCAATTAAAATAATTTTTACTTCATCTGGCGATGCTTTATATAGCAAGCTTACAAGCATTGAGTTTAAGCATACACTTTTACCACTACCAGTTGCACCAGCAACTAACAAATGAGGAGTTTTTTCGATTCGAGATACTTTTGCATCGCCAGTAATATCTTTACCAAGAGCAAAAGTTAATGGAGATTTGCTTGCTTGGAAGTTATTAGATGCAATAATATCTCTCAAACTAACAGTATCAATTGATTGGTTTGGTATTTCAACACCGAATGCATTTTTGCCAGGAATTGGAATTTCAATTCTAATTTCACCAGGCGCTTGCAAAGTCATTGCAATATCGTTAATTACAGAGCTAACCTTTTTAACTTGCACACCTTGTTGCATTTGAAGTTCGTATCTGGTAAAAGCTGGACCTCTGGTAATTGCAACAACCTTTGCAGGAGCATTAAAACTTTCTAGAGCAGATTCTAACATTTGTGCTTTAGAAGCATTATCCTCTTGAATGCTATAATTTCCGTTATCGTAATCTTTAAGGAATGAAATATCAGGTTTAATATATTTTTTAGGTCTCTTAAATTCTTTTTTGTTTGAGTCAACTTTAGGAGGCTCAACCTTTTTAGGTTCAAGATTGTTAAACGATTGTTGTTTGTTTATGTTGTTATAGGTTTGAGCATTGTATCTATTGTTGTTATAGGTTGGACCATTAAATGTTTGTTGAGGTTTAACATATGCCTCTTCGGTTTCGATTTGAGGTTGTTTCTTGTTGAACTTATCGTAAAACTTATTTTCACTTTGTGGTCGATTGTTATAACGATTATTATTGTAATTATTATCTTGATTATAGTTATTATAATTTTTGTTTTGATTGTCAAAATTATTCTTTTGTTGATAATTATTAAAACCGTTATTGTGATTATTTGGATTGTTATATTGTTTATGATTATGATGATTATTAGAATGTTGTTGAGGATTACTATAAGTTTGTTGATAGTTATTTTTTGTTATTTGTGAATCATATAAATCATCCATAACATCATAAGTTTCAATTGGATTATTGTTGATTTCAAAATTATTTTCTTCAACAATATTTTGTTCTGGTTCAACAACTTTTGGAGAATAACCTGTAATTTCGTGAAGATATTTTAAATTTTCTTTATCACGTTCGGTTAACTTGCGTTCTGGTTTGATTTCGGCAGTTGCATCGTTGTGTATAAATTTTTTAGGTTTTGTGTTGTTTTGCAAATATTTACTATCAAAATTTGACATGTTATTGTCAAAATCGGCAAAAATGGTTTGTTCACTTGTTTCAGGTTGAATTTTACCAGAAGATAATCCCAAAATTGTTCTCGCCTTTTCTTTATCTTTATCGGACTCAATAATTACTTGAGTGTTTGGCGCTAAATCATTAATATCGTTATCTGGAATAATAAAATCATCATCGTCATTTGTTTCTTCAAAAGAAGGTTGATAAACATCCTCTTCAACTTCTGGATCAGGTTCATCATCCATAGTTGAAAATGTTTGTTTTGTTGATTTTGATTCTACTTTAACTTTGCTCTTGTTTTGTAAGGCGTTAATAAAATCTTCTTTATACTTAACAAACCTAACAGTGATTAACGCAGTTGTTACTAACATTAAAATTGAAAGGATAACATATATTGCAACATTGTGGCTAAACATAACATTAAATATGTAAGCAAATATTGCAGCTAAAGCTCCACCACATGTTTGTTTTGCATTATAACATTCAGCAATATATTCACTGTATGATAAGTTGAAAAATTGATGTGATGTTGCTACATGGATGATTAAAATTAATAGGGCTAACCAAGAATATAGCAAAATTGTATCAACGGGTAAAAGGGATATTTTTTTATTTTTGATTAACATTATGCCATAAATAATAAGTCCAATAAAAAGCGCATATGAAAACAGACCAAAACATCCCAACAAAATGGAATTAACAAAGCTTAATATATTAAAAATAAGATTAAATAAAAAAATGCTTGCAATGCAAATTATTGCAATGCCTATTTTTGATCTAATACTCTGTTGTTTTGACTGTTTATTGTTTTGAGATGTATAAACTGGCATAACTCCCCCAATTTAAATTAAATCTAATTAAAGTATATCATAATTAATTTCTTTTATAAAATCATTTAATTTAACAAAGTTAAATTACTTAAAAAAAATGTAAATTAAAATCTTAATTTACATTCTTATTTTAAAGTATTTGAAACTGTGGTTGCTACTAAATTGTTTGTTTTGTAGTATTCCAATATTCGTGGCAAAGCAATTGCTGTGTGATTTGTTGGATGCATTAAAATCAAATCTCCTCCAACAACCCTTGATGTTGCTCTTTCAAACACTAAATTGCTATCTTTATCTCGCCAATCTATGGTATCTTTACTCCACATAATTGTTTTATAACCTAAGTCGGCACACAATTGCAATGTCGTTTTGTTATATGCACCGCTTGGTGGTGCAAACAACAAAGGTTTTATATTTATGGTTTTAAGCACTAACGATTCACAAGCTTTAATCTCTTCTTTATTTTGATTGTAATTTAATTTTGTGTGATCACGATGAAAATATCCGTGGTTTCCAATTTCGTGCCCATCGTTATAAATTTTAATAAGCATTTCGGGATACTTTTCAACCCATTGGCCACCAACAAAAAAAGTTGTTTTTGTGTTATATTCTTTTAATGTTGTTAAAATTGAATCTAAAAATTCTGTGCCCCAATAAACATTAATCATAAGACAAACTTTATTTGAATTTTTGTTACCACTATAAATTGCCTCGTTATTATTGCTACTAACTGGTGCGATGTTAAAATTGAGGGTTAAAGCACAAAATACTGCTAAAATTAGCAGTATTATGGTGTTTGAAAAAATATTAACAAAGTGATTTTTATTATTTAATAATTTCATTTTAATTCCAAATGTTTTTACTATATTTATGAATTAAAATGATGTTTTATGATTATTTTTTTAATTTTCGTGGAGCACCACAGGCAGGACAACGAGTAACATTGCTTGATAGCATTGATTTGCAATATTCGCATTCAACATACTCTTCTATCGCAATTTGTTGTGCTACTTGTTTTGGTTGATGTTCCATATTTAATTTGTGCATGATTTTGTTAGGTGAATTTAAAACCTTGCTCTTATCTCGCCAAGCTAAAATATCAAAATTTTCAGCTTTTTCAAAAACAGATGCTTCGGCTAATGTATATTCTTTATCGCTTTTACCGTCAACAATTTCACCATTTGGAGCTGTCCAACAATAAGAAACACGATAAAGTGGTGTTCCATTATATGTGCAGCTTGGTAAAATTGAGACAAATGTTGCAGTTGTTTTTTTGCCAAGAATTGAAACAAGCCCTCCAATTATAAATTGAATAACAAAAACAATTTCGGTAATCCAAAATGCTAAGTCAACTAAAGCAAAAATACCAAACATTATTAATGTTGACGATGCATATCCTGCAAGCTTATAGTTGGCTTCAACTGAGTTAAAGTTTTTGTCATATTTAATTAAAATGGTTCCACGACTATATATTATTGAAGCCTCAATTGATGTGTAGTTTGTGCTGGTTTTTCCTATGTATGTTTCACCATCAACTTCAAACCTATATTTAATCGCATAAATTGGCTCGTCATTAACTGTAATGTTAGATGATTTTGAAATAACAGTTGCTTCAATTTCTGTTCCATTTTTAACAATGTTATCACGCATTATTGCGCTGTTTACTTCTGTAAAAAACATATTTCCAGGAATTGCAAATGCAACTGCAAATAAAAGAAAGAAGAAAAATAAAAATACTTTTGTGTTTTTCATATGTAAATACCTTATAAATTATTACTATTAATGTTATATCATTTATAAATTTTACAATCAAATGAATTATTAATAATAAAAAAAGTTGAAGTGATTACTCCAACTTTTTTGTTACGTTTAATTAATTTTGTTCAACAGCAATAAGTTTTAAATCAATGCGTCCTTTATCATCAATTTTAATAACTTCTACTTCAACTTTGTCGCCAACTTTAACAACATCTTCAACTTTTTCAACGCGTTTTGAACTTAGTTTTGAAATGTGAATCATGCCATCTTTGTTATAAGCAAAGTTTACAAAAGCGCCAAATTGCATAATTTTTTGAACTGTTGCTGAATATATTTTTCCAACTTGAACATCTTCGGCAATTCCTAAAATGATTGCTTTAGCTTTATCGTTCATAGCTGCATCAACTCCAGCAACACAAACTCTGCCATCATCTTCAATATCAATTTTTACACCAGTTTCTTCAATGATTTTGTTAATCACTTTTCCACCGCTACCAATAACGTCTTTAATCTTATCTGGATTAATGGTAAATGTAATAATTTTTGGAGCGTATGGGCTAAGTTCTTTTCTTGGTTCTTTAATTGCTTCTAACATTTTGTTTAAGATAAATAATCTACCAACTCTTGCTTGTTCAAGTGCTGTTCTTAAAATGTTTTCATCAATTCCTTTAATTTTAATGTCCATTTGAATAGCTGTAATACCTTTTTCGGTTCCAGCAACTTTAAAGTCCATATCGCCAAGGAAATCTTCTAATCCTTGAATATCTGTTAGAACTGCAACTTTGCCACTAGCCTCGTCTTTGATAAGTCCCATAGCACAACCAGCAACAGGAGCTTTGATAGGAACACCTGCATCCATAAGAGCTAATGTACTACCACAAACACTTGCTTGTGATGTA
>CALDPW010000094.1 GCA_937911885.1 uncultured Clostridia bacterium
GTACACGCTTATGCCAACCGGCAGGAACTCTATTTGACTCCTGAGCCATCATCACACTGGGAACGGCAAATACAAGAGCCATAATGCAAAATAAACACCCACCAAATTACTTACTATCGAAATAACAACTGCAACCCACATATCAACATCGGCAATAACCTTAATAACAATAGTGTTAAAACCATATGCAACTGCATTAGAAATTGCAGCTAACCCCTTACCACCTTTTATTGTTATAACACTTTTTAATGTTGACAAAATAACATTAACAAGTTGAGCAGCTGAAAAAGCTAAAATTAATTTCCACATAAAAACCTCCTAAAAATTTTGTTAAAAAAACAATAATCAAAAAAATTTGATTACTGAGTCGCTTTTCGGACGATTAGTTTAACATAAACAATTTTCAAATTCAATAAATATATGAAATAAAATTTAAAAAAGTTAAAAATTTTAATATAAAAAATCATATAAAATTTATATATTGATTTTTTTTAGAAACTATAATAAAATTAATATATAAGGTATTAAGTATGATAAAAAAAGATTTGTCTCGCATCACATTTGATGCAACAGAAAAAAATGTTATGTCAATAATAAATCTTGTTTGGGAAATGGAAAAAACAGCCAACAGTAGCCAACAACAAGTAATAAAAAAATATACACAAGGTATGTGTAATGATTTAACAAGCCTTATTAACTATTTTATTCCAGAAAGCCAAGTTGGTTTAATTGTTACATTTGAAGATAACGGCGTTGAGTATAGAGCATATCACTTTATGATCAAGTTACCAATAAGCGACCAAGAACCAACAAAATATAATTACTATGATATAAATGGCAAATGGTCCGAAGATCAAATAAAACCATATTGCGCAAAAATATTAAACAATGTTACACCCGATGATGTTTTTGTTTGTGGAGCAAACTTCGCTTTATCAAAAAGACCACGAACAAACAATATGGTAATTAATAGATGTGTTGAATTAATTGAAAAGCATCCAAACATTGTTATAAATAATTTAGCGTCACAATCAGCACCAACAAGAAAATAAAAAAGCCCACCACATTGGTAGGCTTTTTTTAATGTAATATATATTTAAAAACAAAAAAAATGTTCCAGTGGGGAACATTTTTTTAATAGACTGTAGTGAAAGAT
>CALDPW010000095.1 GCA_937911885.1 uncultured Clostridia bacterium
TATAAAAAAGATAAAGATAACCGCTTAAAGAAAAAAATTGAACAAGAAAAAAATAAAGATAAAAATAAAATTCCAGATGATAAAATTGTAGTATAACAAAAAAGCCTTCACTTTTTGTAAGGCTTTTTTTACGTAAAATTAAGAATATGAAATTTATAAATACAAATCAATCAAATTATAATACAAAACAAATTAATAATTTAGCAAAAAAGTTTAATGTTCCATCACACATAATTAAACATCTTTTTTCGCTTAATATTTCAACCGAAACTGATATTAACAACTTTTTAAATCCTGGTTTAAGTCAATTTTATAATCCATTTTTATTTGTTGGTATGCAGGAAGCAGTTAACAAAATCAACTCTGCAATTAATAATAACAAGCGAATAACAATTGTTGGCGATTATGATACCGATGGCATTTGCGCAACGGCAATACTATATAAGTATTTCGAAAGCAAAAATGTTAAAGTAAACTATTTTTTACCAAACCGATTTTTAGATGGTTATGGTTTAACTATTGAAACTGTTCAAAAAATTGTTGATCTGTTTAATCCAGAATTATTAATAACTGTTGATTGTGGCATTTCATGCTTTGCCGAAATCGAATATGCTAAAAGCTTGGGTATTGATGTTATTGTAACCGATCATCATGAAGTTCCAGAACAAAAACCAGATTGCATTTGTATTGATCCTAAAGATCCAGCGCAAACTTATCCGTTTACAGATTTGTGTGGTGCAGGGGTTGCATTAAAAATGGTACACGCACTTGGTGGATTAAAAGAGTTTTTAAAATATACCAACATAGCGTCAATTGCTACTGTTGCCGATATTGTTCCATTAATAAACGAAAATAGAGCTATTGTTAAGCATGGATTAATGTATCAACAAGAATTACCTATTGGCGTTAAAAAGCTATTATCATCACAAAAAATAAGTGAATTAACTTCAACTGATATTGCATTTAAAATTGCACCAAAACTTAACACTGCTGGTAGAATGGGAGATGCAACACTTGCATACAAATTGTTCATTGAAAAAAATCCAAATTTAATTAATCAAATATTAGATGGTGAATTATTAGAAGGTGGCTCAATAAGCTTATCTAAATATAATGATAAAGGAACAATTGTATACCCTTGAATTTTAACTTTCTGGTGCAATTTTTTAATCTCGTGTTTATG
>CALDPW010000096.1 GCA_937911885.1 uncultured Clostridia bacterium
CGAGGTTTTGTTACCCGAAGAACAAGCAGCATTACCTAATCCTCAACAACCTCAATCATCTATAAAAAGAAAATAAAAAAATCGATATTTACAAACTTTCAAAACTAGCATAATAAGAGAATTAGAAACATAATCTAGTTCTCTTTTTTATTGGTTACTTTATGTCGTAAAAACCTATTGCAATTAAAAATAAAAATACAAAATCAAAAGATTAAACACAAATACATTCCCCACTCAACCAGCAAAAACCGTTTTAGAAACGTTTGTTAATCATGCCATTAAACAAATTAACAATCGCTATAACAGCAAAAAAACGAAAGTTTGTTGCGCTCAACAAAACTTTCGCTTTTTATCTACTTTATCTAAACAATCAACCTTCTAAATGGCATTTTTATATTATTATCACTTCAAAATCATTTGGAACATAAACATTTCCATTAAAGTATGTTTTTGCCTCAGTTGTGTAAAGTGTTTTTCTATTTTTTAGATCGTTATCTTCCGTATGAAGAATAATTAAGTTTTTTGCATTTATAGTTTGCGCTGTAATACTTGCTTCTTTTACAGTGCAATGACCTTTTTGATGCGAGTTATATATTTGTTCTTCATTGTCCAAACAAAAACTTTCATGAATTAACCATTCTTTATTTTTTGCAAAATCAAACAAATCTTCTTTTAATGGTTCATCCCCACAAAAAACAAGTTTTTCATCAATCATAAAACCAAACTGTTTATCTTTTTTTGCATGAATATCAAAGAACGTAATATTCATATCATTGATTTTTATTGTTTGTTTATCTTCAACAATGTTAAAGCAAATTCTATCTTCAAATTGTTTTGCCATTGGAAATAATAATTCAATTAAAAGCTTGAGTATTTTCATGCTTTCATCACTTCCATATATATTTAAAACTCCAATATAACTTTGCCCAAACCTCATTTTTTTGCAAACATTGCGTAGCACCCAAATTATACCAAGGATATGATCAGTATGATTATGTGATAAGAAAATATTATGAATTTTACTTATATCTATATTTGCAAGTTTTAATTGGTTAAGTATTTGATTTCCACCACCGCCATCAACTAACAAATATTCTTCATTATTTTCAATAGCAAAACATGTATTATAACAATTTAAAGCATCGCCATTACCTGTTCCTAAAATATGTAACTTCATAAACATCTCCTATATTACAATTCATATTATAACATAAGTTTCTTTGATTTGTATTATTTTTTATAATAAAAAACTTTATCTTTATCTTGATAAAGAATTTTAAACATCTAACTAATTATTTTGTTAACAATTCTTCAATTTTTTCAATAACATTAACACACTCAATCTGATCTCCTTCTGCCATTATTCTAATAACGCTCTCTGTTCCACTTGGCCTAACAACAACTCTGGCACTGCTCTTGCTTGTTATTTTATTAATGTTGTTTTTTAGTTTAATATCATTATCAAAACCACTTCTAACCTGCTTTGAAACTGGCACATTTTTAATTATTTGTGGAACTTTATTTAGGTGCAACAAAAAATCATTCAAATCAACATTTTGTGTTAATACAATTTTTAACAAATACAAACAATTCATTAATGCATCGCATGTTGTGTTAAGACCATGCACACAAATATGCCCCGAACTCTCTCCACCCAAACTATAATTACTTTTTAACATGCGCTCAATCACGTTTCTATCCCCAACATCAGTTCTAATTAGCCTTATACCCAATTTGTTTAAACTTTGTTCGGTTCCACTATTAGTCATTATGGTCCCCACAACAGCGCGAGAGTTTAACTTGTTAAATTTTAACATATAACTAGCAATAACAAACAAAATTTCATCACCACTAAGAACCCTGCCATCACCCAAAACAACAATTAATCTATCAGCATCTCCATCAAAAGCAAATCCAAAATCACACTTATGCAATTTAACTTCTTTAATCAGTTTATTAACATTTAATGCACCACAATTAACATTTATTTTATCGCCAAAATTATCATTGTTAATTAACACCAAATTGGCTCCTAATTTTTTAAAAACATGTTCTGCAATTTTATAATTAGAACCATAAGCACAATCAATAGCAATATTAACATTGTTCAAATTAGTTCCCAGTTCATTAATAATAAAATTAATATAATTTTCAACCAAATGTTCCCCATTCATAATTTTTCCTTTATATTTTGGTTGTGGAACATTTTTAACAATATATGATTCAATTTGTTTTTCTTCATTTATACTAAATTTATATCCAAGATTTGTAATTAATTTAATACCATTCATGCTTGGTATATTATGTGATGCTGTTACCATTACACCAGCACCAACATCAAGTTTTCCCGATAAATATGAAACGCACCCAGTTGGCACAACCCCTAACATATAACAGCTAACACCATAATCACTCAACCCGCTAGCAAAAGCATAACTAAGCATGTCTCCGCTTATTCTAGTATCCTTGCCAATAATTACAATTGGCGTTTTATTTTGTTTTTTTATAAACAAAGCCAAACTTTTTCCAACATTATAAGCAAGTTCGCATGTTAATTCCTTATTAACCACACCTCTAATACCATCAGTTCC
Organism: uncultured Clostridia bacterium; assembly: GCA_937911885.1. Taxonomy (GTDB): domain Bacteria; phylum Bacillota; class Clostridia; order Christensenellales; family UBA1242; genus UBA6345. The sequence continues at coordinate 2,592 of CALDPW010000096.1, forward strand.
AAAATATTTAAGCATATTACTCTCCAAAAATTTAATATTTAAATATATGCTTAAATATAATTTTAGGTTAAAAAAAAGCACTACAAT
>CALDPW010000097.1 GCA_937911885.1 uncultured Clostridia bacterium
TAAAGATATATATATGATTAATATTACTAATGAAAATTACAATTACACATATCCTGAAAATAGTGGAATCTCTATAGAAAATTCTTTAGAAGAAGGAGATTTTCTAATTGATTTTACTGATGGAGTTGGGACAAAAGACTTTGTAGAGTGGTGTGCTAATAATAATATAATGTATTTAAATACAGGTGAAACTGATTGGGAAGATAATTGGTATAACATTTTTGATGAAAATTTACGCAAAAATGAATTGCGTGAGGAGATTAAAAGGAATAGTTCTATAAATAAACATCCAATTGTTTTACATCATGGGAACAATCCAGGATTAGTATCACACTTTGTAAAATCAGGTTTGGAATATGTTGTAAAGAAACAATTTAAAAAAGATGAAAAACTTAATAAGTTGTTAAATGAAAATAAATTTAATGAAATTGCAAAAGAACTTGAATTAGGAAACAAAATTAATTTAATTATGCAAAGCGCATTCTTTAAATTAATTAATATTTTACCTTTTAAAACAGCAAAAGCCGAAATGAAACAAATGGCTGAAAAAAGTTATGGTAAAAAGGGCGAAAAAGTTTTGCAAGCAAACTTTGCAGCAATTGAAAGTGCAGAAAACAAAATTAACAAAATAGATTATCCATCAGCTTGGGCAGTTGCAAAAAATAATGTTTGTTCCAACTGTTCAAACACAAGTTGTAGTAAATATTACGAACAATTTATTAAACCTATTGAAAAACTAGAAGGCGATTTGTTACCAGTTTCGGCTTTTAGTGCAAATGGCAAAGTTCCAACAGGAACAACACAATATGAAAAACGAGGAATAGCAACAATGCTTCCTTGTTGGAATAGTGAAAATTGCATTCAATGCAACATGTGCTCATTTGTTTGTCCACATGCAGCAATAAGACCAGTGTTGGTAAAAAATGAAGATGTTGAAAATAAACCAGACGATTTAAAAACACTTAATGCAATAGCTGAAAATGATAAAAAATATATACTACAATTAGATCCTCTTGATTGCACAGGCTGTGGTGTTTGTGCTAGTGTATGCCCTACAAAAAACAAAGCTCTATCTATGGTAGAAGCTGATTCAATACTTGAAAAAGAAGTAAACAACTACAACTATGTTAAACAATTAAAAACTGTTTCTAGCAACATATTTAAACCAAACACTGTTAAGGGAGTTGGCTTTAATAAGCCATATTTTGAATTTAGTGGAGCTTGTGCAGGATGTGGCGAAACTCCATATATTAAAGTAATTACTCAATTGTTTGGCGATCATATGGTTATTGCAAATGCCACAGGATGTTCAAGTATTTATGGCGGAAGTTCACCAACCTGCCCTTATACATTTGGTGAAAATGGTGGACCTGCTTGGGCTAATAGCCTATTTGAAGATAATGCCGAATTTGGCCTAGGAATTAAACTGGGAATTGACATTAAACGAAATGAATTGATTAAAAACGTAAATCAACTTATAACCTCCACTTCAAATGCAGAAATTAAAGAAGTTGCAACAAAGTATTTAACAGAAACCAACACCGATAATCAACGTGAATTAGGCAAACAAATTGTTAACTTATTAAACCAAAACAATGTTGATCCAACAATTAAACAAAATATTATTAATCTTGCAGATAGTTTTGTTAATCAAAGTGTTTGGATTATTGGTGGCGATGGTTGGGCATATGATATTGGATATGGTGGCTTAGATCACGTGCTTGCAAGTGGACAAAATGTTAACATTTTAGTATTAGATACCGAAGTTTATAGTAACACTGGTGGACAAGCAAGCAAAGCAACACCAACAGGAGCAGTAGCCAAATTTGCAGCTGGTGGTAAACATAGTGCTAAAAAAGATTTAGCATTAATGGCAACTTGCTATAAAGATGTTTATGTAGCAAAAGTTAGCATGGGTGCCGATATGAATCAATTTTTAAAAGCTGTATCCGAAGCCGAAGCTTATGATGGAGTTAGCTTAATTATTGCATATGCACCATGTATTAGCCATGGTATTAACATGAGCAACAGTCAACTAGAACAAAAGAAAGCTGTTGAGAGTGGCTATTGGACTTTGTGGAGATATAATCCACTACTTGAAAAAGAAAATAAAAATCCATTTATTTTAGATAGTGACGAACCTTCAATAGATTACTTAGAATTTTTAAATGGCGAAAATAGATACTATTCACTACTTAAAAAAGACCCTCAAAAAGCAAATCAACTTTTTGAACAAGCAAAACAAAATGCTAAACAAAGCTATGAAAACATTAAAAAATTAAGTGAACAATAAAATAACAAAAAAGCACTAAATATAGTGCTTTTTTATTATTTAAATAATTTTATTTTTTATGTATAATTAACAAAAGATTACACAATATAATATTGTAAAGATTAAAATTTAAATAAGTAATTTAAATTAATTTCTTTACATTATGTTTAGAGCAAAATATTAATTTTGCTCTATTTTTTTGTATATTATAATTTTTATTACACATATTAATAGTGCAAGAAGAAATTTATTAATCTTGCTTGCAAAAAAAAGAGAAACAAGCAATTGTTTCTCTTTTTTATTTATTAGCATAAAACTCTTCTAAAACTTGTATAACATCAGCTATTTTTGTTTTTTTAACAACCTCATTTTTTACCATATTACTATTACGCTCACCTTTTAAATACCATAAAATGTGTTTGCGCATATGTTTTACAACAAAAATTTCTGGATAATATTGTAATAATAAATTAATATGTGTTTTTATTTGATCTAGTTTATTAATATTTGCATTATTCCCTAAAATTTCTGCAAAAACCTCAGGGTTACCTAAACTAGCTCTACCAACCATAACTGCATCACAACCAGTTGTGCTTAACATATTTAAATAGCTCTCTCTATTAAACACATCTCCATTAGCAATAACAGGAATTGAAACAGCCTGTTTTACTTGTTTTATAGCTTCAATATCGCATTTACCACTATAAAATTGCTCCCTAGTTCTGCCATGAACAGTTATTGCTTTTGCTCCGGCTTGTTCACACATTTTTGCAAATTCAACAGCGTTATTTACACCATTTATACCCAATCTAAACTTAACAGTTATTGGTTTTTCGGTTGCATTAACACAAGCTTCAATTATGCTTTTGGCAAGTTCAATATTTCCCATTAAAGCGCTACCCTCACCATTTTTAACAATTTTTGGTGCAGGACATCCCATATTAATATCAATAATATCAAAGGGCTGCAATTCCTTAGATTTTACTGCTTTTGCCATAATTTTTGCATCAGATCCAAAAATTTGAGCAACTTTAATGGCTTCGTTTGGAGCTGTAAACAACAAATCATATGTTTTTTTGCTCTTATATTTTAATGCTTTTGCACTAACCATTTCACCTACAGCATAATCTGCACCATAGCTAATTGCTAAACTTCTAAAAGCCAAATCAGTAACACCTGCCATTGGGGCCAATATTAAATTGTTTTTAATTTCGATGTTTCCTATTTTCATATGCATAGCATATCATAATTAACCAAATTAATCAAATTGGAAAATAAAAAAGACCACTTTTGGTGATCTTTTTTTAATGTTTATCAATTATTTGTTAACAGCTTCTTTAATAGCTTTGCTTGGTTTGTATGCAACTGCTTTGCAAGCTGCCACTTTAACGATTTCTTTTG
>CALDPW010000098.1 GCA_937911885.1 uncultured Clostridia bacterium
CAAAATACGATTAGCACTCATTGCATCCGAGTGCTAATCATATTGTATATCATTTTGCTGAAAAATCAAGTGTTTTTTGCAAAATTTAAAAATTCTTCATATTTTTCATATACAAGTTTAATATCTGCCAATTTTAAATTCAAACTTTCGTTATTAGTGGTTATGTTTAGTTTATCAACATTAACCCCACAACTTTTAAACATTGCTATTGTATCAAACAATGTTGCCGAAAAACCATTAAACTTAATCGCCTTTTTAAAAGTTTTTAAATCCTTTTCATTTTCGTTTAATATTTTTTTTATTATTGCAATACCCAATGGCTTTGTTAAAACTTTTTGATTAATTTTGTGTTTTGAAATAACTTGCGAAGTAAATCTTGTTAAAGTATTAACACTAACATCAAAATAACAACTATTGTTTAAAAGTTCAAATAGTTGTCTTTCGGTTTGTTGATTACAACGATCCGGAGTAAAAATAACATGCTTAACATTTTGAGCACGAGTTTTGTTTAAAGTATTAAAAATTTCAGCTTCACAACCTGATAATGTTTGAGAATAAAAAATATTTAACATAACACCAACTTTTAATTACACAGTAATTAATAGTATTGTAAACAAAAAAAATTATTTTGTAAATTATTTTATTACGCACAAAAAAAACAGAATTAAACTTTGTTTTTTAATTGTTTAAGTTCTGCTTCTAACTTTACGAGCTTTAATGTTTTTTTATTAATCTCGTTTGATATTAAATTTATTTTGTTTCGATAATAAAGTTCAGCACGTTCGGTAGCTGAATTTTTTATAAGATTCATTAATCCAACAAACAGATTTAAGATATCATCATCAGTAAGTCCCACATATTTTTGCTTAAATTGCAATATTTTTGAACTGCATTTTAACTTAAAAACTTGCTTTAATGATATGGTTAATTTTACCCTAGTTTTTAACTTTAATTGTTTCATATTAAATAATTGCCAAACAATAAAAAATTTAGCCACAAAAAAATGTATTAATTTGTAATTTTTTAGCATATATTGTTTTAACTAAAAATTAAGGATTTATTATGAATCAAATTAATTTACATTTTCAATCTAACACACCTTGCTCAATTTTTATAAACGGAAACAATGTTGGCATTATTGATAACGAAAAAACATTTTTTATTGATATTATTTGCTACGCACAAAGTTTAATAGTTTCGGCAGATCCCATAACTAAAAACAATTGTTATATTTCAAACACTTTTAAATTATCAAACATAAACAACACCATTATATCAAGTTCACAATTTGTTAAAGTTGTGCCGTTTGTTAACAACAATTACGATGTTATAATATCTTTTGCATCCCAAACAATTAACAACCAAATGCTAACGGTTTTTAACAAAGTGCTTAATGGTTATTCGGTTATGGTAACAAACACAAGCCAATCAATATTATCAATATTTAAAAATGATAAAAACTTAACATGTGTCACTATTGATACACTTTGTGACATAAACTGCCAATATGTTAACGATATGATAATAGTTGGTGCAAAACAAAAAAATAAGTGGTTCCAATATGTTTTTGATACAACATCAAATTTACCCCTGCTAAATGGAACATATATTAAAGTGGAACAAACCGAAACAACAATAAAGTGCTTGCAACCACTAAACGATTTTTTTAATCATGGTATTGTATATGAATTAAACCTTAATAAAAAAGAGGTAACTTCCTATTCTGTTTTTATATCAAATAAACAGCTAAATATTTGCACTCAATTAATTCCACATGCTTTTTTAGAATGTATTAAAGCAAATAATTTTAAAAAAGCAAAACAATTTTTAGATTACACCTTAGGAGAAATCCCACACGAAAAACTAACAAGTTATTTTAATGAAATTATAAATATTTATTATAATTGTTATTTTTTTGATGCAAACCAAATTAATTATACAATTGAAACTAACTTGGGATTTAAAAATTATACTTTTACAGTTTTGAATAATACAATATGTGAAATAGAAGAAAACAATATTTAGTTTTTATTTTTTATTGTTTTTAAACTTTATTTAGCATATAATAAATATATATATTAAACACAAAGGATAAATTATTATGACAACAGAATTAAAAATAATTTTAATTGTTGCAGTTGTGTTGATTGTTTTACTTGCAATTGTGTTATCAAGCAGAAGTAGAATTAAAAAAATATTTAAAAAATATTTGGAAGTTGATAACAAACATGATTTAACCGGCGCACAATTTGCTTCAGCATCTCTACAATATTTAAATTTAGAAGAAGTTAAACTTGCCGTTAAAGATGGCGAATTGATTGATGCATACTATCCAAAACAACGCACTCTTTTAATGAGCCGTGATGTTTGCGATAAAGCAAGTATTGCTTCAATAGCTATTGTTGCTCACGAACTAGGACACGCTGTTCAACACAAAGAAGGAACTCCACTATATTTTATTTGTGCACTATTTGGCAAACTTGCAAAATTTTTTAATAAATTTTTTATTCCACTAATTATTGCAAGCGTTGTTATGATGATAGTTAAAGCTCCAGATTTATCAATTGGACTAATTCTTTTATATGTTGCATTAGGAATTTTTGGATTTAACTTTTTAACCAAAATTTTAAATATTCCTTTAGAATATGATGCAAGCAAACGTGCATTAAGATATTTGAAAGAATATAATTTTGTAACAAGTTCCGAATATGGTAGAGCTAAAAAACTATTAGGTGTTGCAGCTCAAACATATATTGCTTCATTATTTGATGGTCTTATTATTTTTGGAAACAAAATAAGCAGAATTTTTTATAACAAACTATAAGGTGAAATAATGTATTGGGATTATTATATTATGGGCATAATTCTTTTGCCTGCAATTATTTTAGCAGCCTATGCCCAAACAAAAGTTAATACAACATATACAAGATATTCAAAAATGATTGCTAAAAGCGGCATGACTGGTGCCGAAGTTGCAAGACTATTATTAGATTGTGCCGACCTAAAACATATTCAAGTTATTAGAGTTCAAGGCGAATTAACCGATTACTACGACCCTAAAAAACAAGTTGTTGCATTAAGTAATTCGGTTTATGATAATCAATCGGTATCAGCTTTGGGTGTTGCTTCACACGAAGTAGGACATGCAATTCAAGATAAAAATGGCTATATCCCTTTTAAAATTAGAAAAGCAATTATCCCTGTAACAAACTTTTTAAGTTCAATGTTATGGCCACTTGTTGTTTTGGGTTTAATTTTTAACTTTGCAGCAATTCCAGGATCAATCATTGGCGATGTGTTTTTGTGGAGTGGCGTTATTATGTTTGGCTTTGCAGCACTTGTTGATATTGTTACTCTTCCAGTAGAGTTTAATGCAAGCAAACGTGCTATTAACACATTATATAAAACCGAAATTTTAGATCCAACCGAAACAGCAGCAGCAAAAAAGGTTTTGGGAGCAGCAGCTTTAACATATGTTGCATCATTGCTAACCAGCCTATTAAACTTATTACGATTTGTTTTAGTATTTTTAATGCATGCAAGAGATGATTAACATAAAAAGAACATGATTAAGGTCTAAAACAATTGAAACTAGCGAAATAAAAAAACGAACCAATTCGGGTTCGTTTTTTATTTTTCTTAATAATCCTCTAATTTTACGAAAATACAATGTATTGATTTGTATAAAAATTTAGAAAAATACATGGATCAAAATATAGATTTAATAAAATTTAAAATGGCAACATATAAACCAGATGGTGAAATGATAGAGAAAATGGATGGTCCAGTATTTGAAAAAGTTACAGGGGAAGAAGCA
>CALDPW010000099.1 GCA_937911885.1 uncultured Clostridia bacterium
TCTTTACTTTTTGGTGTAAAATCCACCGAACTAGCCAAAATAATATTATTTTGTTTTGGTGCGTTTTTGCTAAAAATGTCTTCTAATTTATTAGATGTTACATTATAGGTATTTAAAATTTTGGATGCAACACTATCTTTTACCGAAGCCAACCCATAAAGTAATTGTTCGGTTCCTATTTGATAATTACCATATGCAAGAGCAATACGACCTGCGCGTTGAATTGCCTTGTTAACACTTTCAGTTAATCTAATTCCGTTAGCCATATTCCCTCCTTAAATTCTCATATTTTTTAAAATTCTTCCCAAATATTCAGCTCTAAACTTATCACGTTCAATATCTGATAATTGAGCATTAACTAAATTATTTATTTTGCATGCACTAATATTATTTAACAACTCATCAATCACTTCAGGATTTTTTATGTTAATAATATTTAATGAACAACCAAGTTTTAGTTTGCTTAATAACTCACACGCCTCAACAGAACTAATACAATAACAATTACTTAATACACCGTATGCACGATATACTTCATCAGTCAATTTTTCTTTGTTGTTTAACAGCAAGTTTTGTCTCGCCTTTAATTCAAGATTACATATTTTTAAAACTGTGCTCTCTACTAATTGTATAATTTCATCCTCAGTTTTACCAAGCGAATATTGATTAGAAATTTGAAAAACATAACCATTGGCTTGGCTACCTTCACCATAAGCTCCCCTTACACAAATCCCAAGTTTCGAAACAGCTCCAACCATTTCTTCAAAGTTGTTGGTTAAGCAAATTCCAGGCAAAAACATCATAACACTGGCTCTAATGCCTGTTCCAACATTTGTTGGGCACGAAGTTAAGTATCCATAATGCTTATCAAATGCAAAATTTAAATTTGCATTTAATTCATTATCAATATCGTTAATAATATCATATGCTCGTTTAAGTTCTAGCCCATTTAAAATACACTGTTCACGCAAATGATCTTCTTCGTTTATCATAATAGATACTGTTTTATCGCTACTTAATGCCACACCCGAAATATCCGAATTTTCAATTAATACACTCGAAATTAAATGATCTTCCAACATTTGTTCCATTACAACACTGCTTAAGTTTTTTAATTTGTAGGTATTAAAATCTCCAACATAACTAATTGCATTAATAACTTGTGTTAATACTTCATTTGCCTTATATAAATCGGTGTTATTCGAAAAAGGGTAATCCTCCAAATTGCGAGCAAGTCTAATTCGAGAAGATAATACAATGTTATTTGTTTCCATTGTTGCCCTCCTCCAAGTCTAAAATTTGTTTTTTTAGTTCACTTGCCAACTCATAATCCTCAACACTAACAGCTTGTTTAAGTTGCAATTTTAAAAGATTAAGTTTTGATTCAGTATTTGTATTTATATTGTTATCAATTGGATTTTTTCCAACATGAACTGTATCATACTGAAAATTAATCAAGTTTTGATTTAAATATTCTTTAAAATATTTATAACATTTAGCGCATCCCAACAAACCAGTATCAACATAATCTGTTAATAAGTAACCACAATTATTGCATTTTAAAGCATTAGAATTATCATTAAAATTATTAATTTTATTATCACCAAAAAAACTATTAAAATTAAAGGTAGTATTTGCATTAGCACACTCACCACATAAATGAGTGCTAGTAACCACACCATTAATATTTACCGTGCTAAAATAAGTTGCAGGATTTTTATTACATTTATCACAAATCATAATTAATTCTCCCTAACCAAATTTATCAACAAATTTGTTAATATTTTTGCTCTAATTTTTGATTCCATTTTTATTGGATTGGATAGTGACTTATTCGAAATAGCCACAGCCATTAATTCATATTCTCGCTCAGTAATAAAATCATTTGCTAATAAATTATCCAAAATTAAACACGCATTGTTATAATCAATTTCGTCTTTAACATAATTATTAATTAACGATGTTATATAATTAGCTTTATCGTTAAATGATAGTTTACTAATTTTAATGTAACCACCACCGCCACGTCTGCTTTCAACATCAAAGCCCCTACTAGGCGTAAAACGAGTTGTTATAACATAATTAATTTGGCTAGGTGCACAATTAAAAAAGTTAGCCAGCTCATTACGAGATAAATTTATTTCGCCATCAACAAGTTGTTGCAAAATAAATTCTTCAATTACATCACTAATACTCTTCATTTAAGCACCTCCTTAATTAATTTGACTTTCTTTGACCTTTACAACATTATATTAACACTTAAACAAATTTATGTCAAATATGAATGCTAATTTTTTTATAAAAAAAGCCTCAAGAAAAACCTTGAGGCTTAAAACTTCAATAATAATAAAATATTAAATTAACCGGCAAAACCTTTTAACAATAACATAATCATAAATACGCCCAAAATAATAAGTCCACCGTTCATAGTTAATTTCTCCTTTTATTTATAATTTAAGTATAACATAAATAAAAGTTGTTTTCAATACCATATAAATAAACTATTATGCAAAATATTAATTATTGGCTTTAATAGGCTTGTTTTCGGTTAAAATAAAACTATTATAATCTTTAAATTGTTCATCAATAACAAGAATTGATGTTAAATTAAATAAATTATTTTGAGTAACAATTTTTAACAAATCTTTGTTAAAAACAGCATCAATTTTATTTAAATAACCACTTTGAGTTAACTTTATAATTCTAATAGTATTAAGCAAATTTAGACTAGGATTAATACTACCCAAGCTAATATTTAAATTATGTTCAACCATGCTTGCAATTGGAGTTATACCACTACCCCTTTGCATATCTTCAATTGGAAAAACAATTATGTTAGCATTATATTTTTCTAAAATTTCTAAATCATACTTATCAACACTGTTACAATACATTAAATATAGTTGCAAATCAAACAAACCATAATCTTCAATTAATTCAATTGGGGTTTTACCTGTTTCGTTATGACAAATGCCCACTTGTTCCAAATTTTCGGATGCAACAACAAAAACTGGTATATCATGTTTTTTAGCAGCCAAATATATTGTTTCAACTTCTAACTCAGTTAAGTTTAAAATATCATCAACATATAACACTGGCTTAACATTTGGTGGCAGTTTTTCCACCTCTGCAACAATTAAATCCATGTTTAATGGATACAATTTATTAACATTGATTGCATATGCAACACCATTTAATTTTGTTGTAGCTAGTGTTAGCTCATCATAGCTAACCTTTCCATTAAAAACACAGTTAACAACACCATTGTTTAGCATAGAGTTCAAAACTTGAACAAAATTACCATTAATATTAACAAACATATTTGTTAACGCAGGAATTATTGTTTTATTTAAGCAATCAACATCAATATCAACTGGTTTATTATATGTTTGCCCAGCATAAATAACTCGATTGTTTTCAACAACCACACAGCCTTTTTTATATTCAAAGTTATCAAAGCCAAAAATATCGGCATTAGTATATTTTATTATCATATATACACCTCAAAAAAATTTTATAGCAAATCACATTGTAAATCAACAAAAAAAAGGAACAATGTTAATCGTTCCTTTTATGATAACTAATCAGCAATGCACCATCTCCCAAAATATTATCAATAAGTGGGCTATAATTTGCCAACCACACCTTTGTTTCAAAACTTTCTGAAAGTTTGTTAACAATTTTTTCAGCATCAATAATATTATCTTTTCCAAATACTACTGCAATTGGATGATCTGCCGCATTAAATGCGTTTTGATTAATTCTGGTTATAATTTCATTAAAGATTTTTGCTTTTCCTTTAACATTTGAAATCAACTCAAACTTTTCATGTTTTAAATTTATTATTGGTTTTATTCCAAGCTTAGAACCATAAACAAATTTATTAATAGGATTAAAATTAATATTGCTTGGAACTATTATTGTTTCATATTCGTTAACAAGTTTGTTTAACTTTTTAACTAATTCATTAGAACTAATACCTGTTGAGTTTAGTATTCCGGCTTCATAAACTATTGCGCCATAACCCAAACTTATTTGTCCCGAATCAATAACATAAATTTTTGATTCGCAATTCTCCATTTCAAACTGCAATTTTAATTTGATTGCAATATTATAAAATTGTGAAAACTCTTTGTGTGGAGTTATTACCACAACATCCTGAAAAGTGTTTACTGCTTCGGTTAAACTTGCTTTTATAGTTGATTCAAAATTGTTAATTTCAACAACATTATTTAATTGTTTATAGTATTCTGCAAAATCAAATTTATCGGCTTTATACAGTGTGTTTTTGCCATTTATATTAAGTTGTAAATCAATTAATTCAACACCATGTGATTTTAAAAATTGCTTACTAATATCACACGATGAATCGGCAAAAACAACACTCATACTAACCTCATTATTTCATATTTGGGAATAGAACAATATCGCGCAATGTTGGTTGGTTTGTTAAAATAGCAACTAATCTATCAATACCAAGACCAAGTCCACTCATTGGAGGCATACCATGTTCCATAGCTGTTAAAAAGTCTTCATCAAGTTCAAAGGCTTCTTCATCACCATTTGCTTTGTTACGCATTTGTTCTTCGAATCCTGCTCTTTGAATGTCTGGATCAACAAGTTCGGAATAAGCTTTGCTAATTTCCATTCCTGCCACCAACACTTGGAACATTTCGATTGTTTTTGAATTTTCATCACTTGGACGAGCAAGTGGAACTAAATTTGGATAGTTGTAAACAATGGTTGGTTGAACAATGTCCATACGAATTGAACGTTTGTATAAATAGTCAAATAAAGCTCCAAGGTTATTAATATCTTCAACTTCGCCTTTATCAAATCTATTTAATTTATAAACCACTTGTTTTAATTCTTCAACATCTTCAAAATCTAAAATGTTTACACCAAGCAACTCATTTAAGCTCTTAATGTAATCAACTCTTTGCCATTCGCCACCAAAGTTTAAGTTAATACCTTGATATTCAATTTCAAGAGTTCCACAAACTTCTTGAATCAATTCTTTTAAAAGTTTGGTTACAAAATCAATATTGTTATTAAAATCCCAGTAACTAGCATACCATTCAAGCATTGTAAATTCTTGTAAATGTTGAGCATCCATACCTTCGTTTCTAAAATCTTTACCAAGTTCAAATACTCTTGGCACGCCACCAGCAACAACTTGTTTTAAGAAAATTTCTGGTGCAATACGCAAATAATATGTCTTATCTAGTGCGTTATGTTTTGTAACAAAAGGTTTAGCTGCTGCACCACTTGCAACACTTTGCAAAATTGGTGTTTCAACTTCCATAAAGTCATGTTTTACTAAGAAGTTACGAATAAAGTTAATAATTTTGCTACGTTTAATAAATGTTTGCTTTGTTTCTTCGTTAGTAATAAGGTCCAAATAACGTTGACGATAACGAGTTTCAATATCTGTTAAACCATGGAATTTTTCTGGCAATCCACGTTTAGCTTTGCTTAATAGCTTAAAGCTTTCTGCTTGAACAGTTAATTCACCTGTTTTTGTGTGATAAATTGAACCAGTAAATCCAACATAATCGCCAATATCAACAAAATCGTTAAACCATTTATAATCTTCTAATGCAATTTGGTTTACGCTAAGGCTAACTTGAATTTTAGCATAGATATCAGAAATTTGAACAAACATAAATTTGCCAAATGTTCTTCTAAATGTCATACGACCAGCAACCGACAATGTGTCGCCATCGTTTAGTTCACGTGCTTGTTTAATTGAATGACTTGCATCAAATTTAGGTGCAAAAGGATTAATTCCAGCTGCTTTTAAATCATTAATTTTTTTAGCACGAATATCATATTCTTTGTATAAAGTTTCTTGATTGTTTTGTTCCATAAGTATCTCCCATATCAAATTATTAATAATATACATAGTTTTTTTAAATTAGTCAATAAAAACTTATGGTCAAACAAAAATGTTATGCTTAATTTTTGGCTATAACACTATAAACTTTTAAGTTAGTTTTAATTTTTAAAACATATTTTTCCGTTTCATAAATTGGTATTTTTTTAAGCTCTCCCTTGTTTGAATAGTCACTATTATTCAGCCACGAAATAACTTTGTTAAACCCAGCATTATAACTTGCAACTGCATTAACATAATTGTTTGCAAACATATCCATTAAGTATCTCAAATAAAAACAACCATACTTAATGTTTGTTTCGGGATTAAACAAATTATTTTTATCAAACTTTTCACCCAGCTTTAACGCAACCTCGTTTGCAGTTTCGGGCATTAACTGCATAAGCCCAACTGCCCCAACATTTGATATTGCATTTTTATCAAATCCACTTTCAACATTAATCACCGAAAAAACCAGGCTTGGGCTTAAATTAAATTCTTGAGCATACTTTATAACCAGGTTTTTATATTTTGTTGGAAACAACACCAAAAAAAACATTAACAACATAAAACTAGCAACAATCAAAACAATAATACTAAAAAAAATAATGGCATGTTTTTTCATACCATTATTTTATGCTTAAATTATATGTTTAATTCGCTTTATTTAGCCTCTAACCAATTTTTACCATAACTAATATTAACTTCAAGTTTAACTGGCAATTCAACAACATTTTCCATACATTCAGTAAGAATTTGTTTAACTTGATCCAATTCGTCATTAACACAGTCAATAATAAGTTCGTCGTGTATTTGCAATATTAACTTGCTACGCATTTGTTTTTCTTCAAGCATGTTTTGAACCTTAATCATAGCAAGTTTAATAATATCACTAGCACTACCCTGAAGTGGCATATTCATTGCCGCACGTTCCCCAAAAGAACGAAGAGCATAGTTAGAAGAATTTAATTCTCTAATAACCCTTTTTCTATTTAAAATTGTTTCGGCATAGCCTTTGTCACGCGCTTCTTGCACAGCCTTATCCATGTAATCCTTGATTTGAGGATATTGTTCGAAGTAGTTGTCGATAAATTCTTGCGCACGTTTTCTAGAAATACCTAAATTCTTGGACAAACCATAATCGGAAATACCATAAACG
>CALDPW010000100.1 GCA_937911885.1 uncultured Clostridia bacterium
AGGAAAAGCCATGAAATTGTATTTGTCAAAGGCATATGCCACAGCTTCCTTATCTTCGGTCGTAACGACATATATGGGATTGTCCTCCATGATATCTTCGATGGCATCTTCGCCATTTGCAAGAAGCAAATCCTTAACTGTAACAAGTCCTATGAGCTTGTTGTTTTCTGTAACATAACAGGTATATACTGTCTCCTTATCAAGTCCTATTTGTCTTATATGGGCTATAGCCTCGTCTACGGTCATAGTCTTTTTAAGAGTTACATACTCCGTAGTCATGATGCTTCCTGCGCTATCATCAGGATACTGCAAAATCATGTTTATACTCTTTCGCATATCGGCATCTGCCGCGCGCAAAATACGCTTAACAACATTTGCAGGCATTTCTTGAATAAAGTCGGTTGCATCATCTAAATAAAGATCTTTCATAATACTTTGAATATCACTATCTTTAATAGCTGTAATAATGGTTTCTTGCATATCGGCTTCTAAGTGTGAAAAAACCTCAGCTGCCATATCTTTGTTTAGCAGCTTAAATAAAATAACCTTATCCTTATCATCAAACTCTTCAAACAATGCAGCAATATCTGCAATGTTTTTGTCCTCGAACTCGGCTTTAATTTGTGCAAAGTTTTTTTGCACTAATAGTTCTTTAATCATGTTCATTGTTTCCTCCTTTTACACAGAGAAAACAATAAAAAAAAGTTATTTTAAACCTTTCTCTGTGCAAATAATATTAAATTTTGTTTTATTCGGCACAGGGTCCATAAATAACTCCTTAAAATTATTTTTGAGTATTTTAACAAAAAAAATGCCATTTGTAAACCCCAAAATGAATAATTATTTATTAAAATTTTTTAATTTAAAAATGACTAAACAAAGCCAATAATTAAAAATTGGGTATTTCTTTATTATATGAGCAAACTAATTTTTATGCATTTTTTTTGTAAAATTGTTGATTTTTAGTATGCATAGGTGTATAATGTGTATGTCTAAAAAAATTTAAGCCGACATTGATGAGGTGGTGGTCAAAAATATGAGAAAATTAGTTCAAAGCAAATTTGCATGGGGTATTGTAATAGCAGGTATTGTGGTTAGTGCATTGTTCACTATCTTTGTTTGTGCAGGTAAAGGCACCCATACAGATAACATGCAAAAAGTTCAAAAAGCAACAACAGAGTTTACTCAAACAATTACTAGATAATTTTTGCACGTAAGCTTTTTCCGTAGGAAAAAGTTTTTTTTATGTCCAAAATACAATAAAAAGCACCAATATCTGGTGCTTTTTTTATTTTTTACCTAGATTGTTTGTTTGATTTATATGTGTTGGAGTTGTTTTTTGTGGAACATCATCATCTTCAATCAATGGTTGTTTTAGGATTGGTTTTAGTGGTTTTAAACTATCGGCTGATGGTCTAATAATAAAATCTTCAACATCAAAGGTTGGCAAGTGTTGTAGTTTTAAAGGTTCCGAACGACGCAAAACATCTTGAACATGGTATGTTTTTGTGCGACGATTGTGTATCATGTTAAAAATGATGCGAGCTTCGTCAATATTATATAATTGTTGAACTTTTCCAAAAGCCAACATTGTTGTATAAAGCGAAACATTTGGAGCAAGCGTCATATTTCTACATTTTGGTAAATCGGCAAGATTAATTAAAAATGGTTTTTGTCCATCCAAATACAAAATTGCATTTGAATCTTTGCTATCGGGATTTGTGTTTGGTAAAAAACCAACTTTTTCCAAAAAGCGTTGTCCACTTTTAGTTATTGCATCGGCACAAATAGTGGAAGGATTAAAAACTTTTGAAATATCTTCTACTACTTTGGTATAGGCCATGGTTCCTATTCCTTTGTTTTTTAAAGACTCGGTAGTGTTTGCTTGGTCTAAATACATTTGATTAAATTCTTCGTAAAAAGAATGACAAAATTTGCAAAGCACCATGTTGTTTTTAACAGCAAAATAAACAATATCATAACCTGTATAATCGGCTGGATTAGCTTGGCTTTGGCTGCGGCTTTCAATAAGTTTTTTTCTGGTTGCAGTTGCCGAAGCTATTTTAAGCGAGGTTAGTTGTTTTTTTGAAATAGGTTGATTTTGCTTAAATTTTTTATTAATTTGTTCAATAAGTTCATTATTATTTTTGTTATAAATAATTTTATAAATATCAAACTTTTTCATATCAATATTTTAGCATTGTTTTTAATAATAGTAAATACCCAATTTTTTGTGTTTTACTTAAAAACTTAAATTTATTGTTTAATATCAAAAAAAATGTTATATTAAGTTTATATTAAAAAAACAAAAAATTGTATATATAAGTTAGAAAATTTGATTTCAAAATTGTATATATAGTGTAAGGGTTTCATGCAAGATAAGATAAATGCCTTAATTGAGGAACTAAGGCAAGGTAAGCAAGAATATTTTAATAGCTTTTACGATTTAACAAAAAATGCAGTTTTTTATACTATTAAAAAAATTGTAGGAAATTGTGATATAGCAAGCGATGTTATGCAGGATACATACATAGCGTTTTTTAACAGCATAAATTCTATTGATAAATCAAAAAATGCTTATTCTTATTTATTAACTATTGCACGAAACAAATCAATAAACGAATATAAAAAAGTTGTTAGAGTTGAATATATTGATTTTTTGGAAACAATCCCTTACGAAGCTGGCGAGTTGGATGCCCCATTGTTAGATTACTGCAAGCAAAACCTATCGCTTGAAGAGTTTAGTATGCTTGAATGGTTTATTATTTATGGCTATAAGCAGGTTGAAGTTGCAAAGCTATTAAACAAACCAGTATCAACAGTAAATTGGCAATATCAACAATTATTAAAAAAAATAAACAAATATTATAAGGAGGTTTATAATGAAAAAATACAATAAAATATTATCCGAAATTGAAAGCAATATTCCAGATATAAAAGATAGTATTTATAACAAAATTAATTGGCAACAATTAAAAAATAATGCTGTAAAACAAAAGCCAAAAAGTCAAAAATGGCGCTATGCTTTTGCCACAGCTGCAACTGCTGTTTTGTTGTTTTTTTCAATTGCAACCCCTTTAATTGTTAACAAGGATAAAAATTTTGTTGCTGGTAGTTACACACTAACCATTTCAATAAATCCAAGCATTGAGCTAAAAGCAAACGAAAACGATATTGTTGTTTCGCAACAAGGCCTAAACCAAGAGGGCGTGTTGCTGCTTTATAAAGAAAATTTAATTGGCAAAAACATTAACGAAGCTGTTGATAAAGTAATTGAACTTTCGGATGTTATGGGATATTTAAACAATGTTTCAAATGTTAAAGTTATTGTTAAAAATGCCGATGGTCGAATTGTGTTAAACAAACAAAACAAAGTTTGTTCGAGCATTGAAAATTACTTACTTAAAAACAACAAAGCCGAACTTAATGTTGAAAGTTTGGAAGAACAAGATTTAAGTGAACTTGTTAGCAACTATAATAAAAATGATATGCAAGCCTACGAACAACTTGTGGGTGAGGTGTTCAATCAAAAACTAATTGAATTAAGTAATCAAAAACTAAACGATTGCGAGGCATTAATAAATTATTTAACACCTTATGCTGGAACATCTGGCGCAAAAATTCACGACTTTAATAATGGAATTGTTAAAATTGTGGAATTTGTGAGCAAATATAATTATTCGCTACCAAACAACTATTTTGTTTATGTTAGCTATTACGATGTTAAAAATCTGTGCCAAGACTTAAACATTTTAAAAGCAAGCATAACAAAAGCTATTCAAAAGCTACAATCTGGCGAAAATGAACAAGAATATTCTGGTTCAATAATCGAACTATACGAAAGAGTTAAAGAAGAAATTAAACAATAGTTTGTATTTTTAACTGTTATAATTGTATATATAGTAAGCTTGGGAGGTTTATTATATAAAAGCATTAAATGTAGCAGTGCTACGCAAATAACCCTTATAAAAGCAACGGAAAAAAGAGCAAATGGTTTGCTCTTTTTTGTTTTTATGTATTACAATATTAATAACAAAATTTTATGTTTTGTTGTTTAATGCGAATTATTAAATTAATTGTGCTAAAAATAAAATAAAAGGGGATTGTTATGATTACATATGCAACTGAAGATAATTTTATAAGTTTAACCAACAAAGGTGTTTGTTTGGTTGATTTTTATGCAACTTGGTGTGGTCCATGCCGTATGCTTGCTGTTGAATTAGAAGATGCCGAAGCCGAAAATGAAGATATTAATATTGTTAAAGTTAACATTGATGAGTGTATGAATCTTGCAAAAAAATATAAAATACAAGTTGTTCCAACAATTATTATTTTTAAAGATGGTAAACTGGTAAAACAAATTGAAGGCTTTATGCAAAAAGATGATATTTTGCATTTGGTTAATTCAATTTAAAGGGGTGGGATATGAAGGATTTTCAACTAAACCCAAACAAAGAATTTGTTGATGTTATTATTAATGGCATTTTAAAAAAGAATGGACATTGTCCGTGCAGAGTAAATGTTGATGAAACAACACTTTGCCCATGTGACGATTTTATTAAAAACGGTGTTTGCAAATGCAACTTGTTTGTTAAAAAAGATTCAATAAACAAAAAAAAGACCAACTAAATGGTCTTTTTTTGTTGTTAAAACATTACTCTTCCAAGTGTTGTTGGAACACGTTGAACACATTCTTCAACAACAACATCGCAATCGCCAAGGTTATCTAATAACACTTGGAAATTGTTTGCATTGTGTAAAATGCGTGTTTCGCAAGCAGATTGAGCAAACGCTGCTCCCCAATAATCGGCTTGTGCAAACGAATCACCATAAATAAACACTTTTAAATCGCTGTTAACATTTGAAGTAACTCTAACTGTTGGGCCATAGCCACGATATGTTGGAGTATGTTCATAAACAGGAACTGGTGTATCTTCAACTAGATATTTTGATAAGAACAAGGTTGTAGCCAAATCACCACTGCGTTTGCTGCTTGTTAAATCAAATTCGGTAACAACATTAATATTCTTTTCAGGAAGCATTTCCTTAATTTTTGTCATTACACTTTCGTAGCCATAGTGTGATCCAAGCAAGTTCCAGTGTGTATCATATTTGTAGTATAGTTGGTTTGTGCTGGTTTTTTTGGTTAACAAATAATCTTTGCTATAAATAAATGGAACAGGGCAATTTTTTGAGTTTAAGTATTCACGTAGTTGATCAATTAAAGTATATTCGGCATTTTCTAATCTATCATGTTCTGGATAAACCATTTGTTTTTCGGCTGCCAAATAAATAATATATTTTTTACCCATTGCCTTTAAGGTATTATATTTTTCCATTATTCCATTATAAATACTTTCTAATGCAGCAGCTGATAACATTGCTTGTCCACTAACTGCTGGTCTGGTTCCCCAACTTTCGTAGAATAACCAGCCATTTTTTCCAATTGAAGTGGTATCAGGCAATAGCGATGTGTTAAACACTTTATATTCTAAATAGGAATAAAGTTCTAACATATTAGATCTCAACGGAAAGTAATCGTTAAAATGTTGTTCAAAAGTATCGGCATAGCCTGTGTAGTTGTTAATTAATTCATCAAGCTTTGGAGCATTGGTTAACACTTTATTTTCGTAGTTTTTTCCAGCAGAAACCCCACAAAAATACATTATAGGAAATGCTGAAATAATGCACATAAACAAAATAACAAAAACAAGAGATATTGCTGAACCAATTGTAATATGTTTGCGTTTAACTGGTTCGGGCTGTGTGTTAGGCTCGTTTGCCATAATATTTTTTCTATTACTCATGTTAATCCTCCTTTGTTAAAATTGTGCATAAATAAATGGTGTGGTTGCGCCTGTTAAAATAATAGGAATGCAAACAACAAATATTGCAATTAGTGCAACCCACGAACAAATTTGCAAGGTGTAAATTAATGGTTTATTTTCGGTTTTTTCAACCTTTTCTTTTATTTTTGTTAGTATTGATGTTGATCCAAAAATTCCAAGAACAAATAGTGCTATTAATGCTGGTGATAACACTGGCATGCAAGCTGCCCAACCATGAATAAATAACATGCTGCCCAAATATTCAAATGCATAGGTTAAGCTTGGAGCTCTAAAGAATACCCAACCAACAATAACAACAAACATTGTGTAAATGTGTCTTAACGGCTTTGGAGTTTTATCTAACAATTTTTTAATAGCAGGAACTTTTTCAAGCATGTTAAATATTGCATGATAAACGCCCCAAACCAAAAATGTTAATGCAGCGCCGTGCCAAATTCCACTTAACACAAACACGGTAAACAATCCTAAATACATTCTAAATTTTCCTTTGCGGCTTCCGCCCATTGGAAAATAAACATAATCTCTAAACCAAGTTGAAAGTGAAATGTGCCAACGATGCCAAAATTCTTTAATACTATCGGACATATAAGGATGCGAAAAGTTTTCTTTTAGGGTAAATCCTAACATTTTTGCAATACCAATCGCCATGGACGAATATCCTGCAAAGTCGAAGTAAATTTGAAGTGTATAAAACAAAATTCCAACCCATGCAGTTGCTCCACCCAAACTAGAAGCTGTTGTGTTAAAAATTTCGTTAACAACTTTGGCAAAATAATTTGCAAGAATAATTTTTTGTCCCAAACCAATTAAAAAACGTTTTAATCCATCCGAAAAACTATCAATAGTAATTGTTCGGTTATCTAGTTGAGGTTCAATATCTTTGTATCTAACAATTGGTCCTGCTGTGATTTGTGCAAAAAACGAAAAGTAAACGCCAAACTTAATAAAGTTTTTTGTTGGAACAATTTCGCCTTTATAAGCATCAACAACATAGGATATTGCTTGAAATGTATAAAACGAAATACCAATTGGTAGTGCAATTTTTAATACAGAAGTGCTAACAATTCCAACCCAACCAAGCATTGTGTTAACAAGTTCGTTTAAAAACATAAAATATTTAAAAAACACTAGTGCGCCCAAATTTAAGCAAATGGTTGTTATTAAAATTGCTTTGCTTGTTTTTGGCTTGTTTGCTTTTATGTGTGTTGATAAAAGTGCTGAACCAAAGTTTAGCCCCATTGAGCCAAGCAACAGCAATATAAACAATGGTTCGCCAAAAGCATATAGCAAAATATTTAAAATAAACAAATAAACGTTTCGAGCCTTTTTAGGCAATAAAAAATATATACCAATTAAAAAAGGTAAAACTAAAAATAAAAAAATAGAGCTATCAAAATTCATAACTGTTTTCTCCCTTGTTAATGTAACACAAAAAAGGTGTTAATTAAAAGTTTATTTTGCAAAAAATAACAAAATACTGCTAAATATACAATTATTATTAAAAAAAATACAATAAATACGGTATAAAATTGACTAAATTTTATCAAATTAATATAATAAATTTGTTGTTAAAAATGAGATGTAATACTATAAGTATTAAGACTTTAGTTTTTGGTTATTTTGCACAAAACAAATATTTTTAATATTTTTGTTAAAATTATTATGTCGAATTTTGTATATATAACAGTAGTTTACACTATTTATAAAATATAAAAACAAAAAAAGGAAGAAGATTATGAAAAACTTACTAAAAACCTTATGCTTAGTTTTCATGATTGCAGTTAGCTTTGGCTTTGTGGGTGTAGCCAGCCTAAATAAACCCGTAAGCGCTGAAGAACCTGCAACTGCTGCAAATTATGCAAAAGTATGGTCAAACGACCTTGCTGGTTTTACACAAACTGGTGCTGGTTATGATGCTGCAACAAACAGCGTTACATACCTTGGACCAGGTTGTAGAATGGGTTATGCCGTTGCTGAAAATGCTGAGTTGAGCACTATTATTCGTTTTTCAAGCATTACTGGTGGAAACGTTAACTTCCACATGCGCTTGCAAGGGGATGTGCCAAATGCTACCTACACAACACTTGGTTATCAATTTAGATGGTATAGTAGTGGACAATTTGAATTTTTAAAAGGTGGAGTGGCAGTAATTGGAGCTACTTGGGGACCACTTCCTGCGCCTGCTGTTGAAACCGACTATGTGTTAAAAATGTCAACAGTAAATTATTCGGATGGATCTGTAAAAATTGTTGTATCTGTTAACGGTTCAGTATTTGTTGATTATACTGACACAGCAGATATTATTACTGGTGCTGGATTGTTTGCTGTTATGCCAGATGGTTTTATTTTAAGCAAAGTGGGTGGTAATGGATTTGCAAACGAGGCTATTTGGCTTGGCGATGCAGCCCTACCTGCAACAAATGCAAACTTTTCATCAACACAAATTGCAAATGATGGCAAAGTAACTGTTAATACTGATGGAATTATGGGTGGCGCTTCTTGGGCTTTCCAACAATCAGAATTTATTAGCTACAAATTTAAATTCACTCCAGCAGTTGCTGGTGCTGGTAGATTGCATATGACCATTGGTGGACAACCTGGTTCACATGGAATTCACCGTCCAGATATTTTAGGCGATTGGGGCTGGGCTGAAACAGGATACCACTTTATTTGGTGGGGCTATTCAGATCAAATTCACCTTATGAGAAACAATGTGCAATTAGCAAACATTTGGAGCAAATTAGGAACATTTGAAGCTGATAGAACATATGAAATTGAATATGGTGTAACTCCATTTGAAGATGGTAGTAACCGTATTCACGTTAAAGTTGATGGCTTAATTAAAATTATTTTCTTTGATATGCCAACAGCTGAATATACTCCTTTAAGATTAACAAGCACAGGGGTTCCTGGCGCTCTTGTAAGACACAATTTTATTGCTGGTGAAAGTGCTACAGGTGTTATTGATCCAGGTTCATCAAACGTTGCTGTTGATGAAAACACACTTTTAACAACTGATGTGGGACAATCTGTTGCAACAAGTTCAACTGCAACTTTTGATAGAAATGGTGGTATTACTTCATATCCTACAGGCGTTGTTGCTGCTTATAATGGCAACTTTAAAAACACAAGTATTACATTTGATGCTACATTTGAATCAGTTGGTTCATTCGCTGTTCAATTAAGAGCTCAAGGAACAGATTACGATACCCCTTGGGGTGGTGCTTGGACAAATAAAGGATATATGATTTTATTCTTTGGTAATGGTCAAGTTGTTTTAAGTAAAAATGGAGCTGCTATTTGTGAAGGTTGGTCGCTATCAAGCACACAATTAGGAACAGACTTCACATACCCAATCACTGTGGGAACAATTAACTTAAATGAATCTACAGTTAGAGTATTTGCTTCAATTGGATCAAATCCTGTTATTAACTATGTAGATACAATTAATCCTATAAACAATGAAGGTTGGTTTACAATCTTTAACAATGCTGGTTGTGCTGGAACATTTATGCCACACGATGTTGAATATCCAGAAATCACATCAAGTGTTAATGTTGGCGAAACAGTTTTAACAAACACACCAGTAACCTTAAATTATAGTTTATCAACAGCTGATGCTGGCGACGTTGTTACTTATCATGTTGATACAACAAAATCAACAGCCGAAGCTACAATTGTTGATAACACAGTAACAGCAACAACTGCTGGTAATGTTGTTGTTTATGCATGCGTTAATGGAGTATATAGTAACGATATTACTATTACAGCTGAACTTCCTCCATATCCTGTTGTTACAAATCTTCCAACTGCTCCAATTATTGTTGGCGATGCTAAATGGTCGATTGATGCAAAAATGAGCGATGAAGGAACAGTTACAACAAAAACATTTGGCATTACAAATGTTAGTGGCGAAGCTACAATTGATGCTACAACAGGTGAAATTACACCAGTTAAAGCAGGAACAGTTAAAGTTTATGCTGTTGTAAACGGAATTAAATCAGAAGAAAATATTATTACAATTATTCCAAAAGTATTTATTAACAAAGTTGGATCATTTGCATTTGGTGGTGTTTATGATTTAAATGATTATTATAGTGCAAACTGTGATCTTCCAAACGAAAACATTGTTGTTACATTCGAAATTGTTTCGGGTGGCGAATATGCAACTCTAAATGCGCAAGGTGTTTTAACAGTGGGATCAAATCCAGGAACAGTTGGATTAAAAGCTTATATTACAGGCGAAACATTCCAAGCTGTTAGCGCAGTTACAACAATTGCAATTGAAAGACCAATTGTTGTTGTTCAAAATGATTTCTTGGGTGATTTATATGTTGGACAAAGTGTTACACTAAATCCAAGCGTTTCACAAGGTGGAATCGAAATTACAACTGCCGAAATCGTTGCAATTTCTGGCGCAGATTGCGTTGAAATTAATGGTTTACAAGTTACAGCAGTTAAAGTAGGAACATTTAAATACAAAGTAAAAATTAATGGTTCATTAATCGATGATGATGAAGGACTTGAAATTGCTATTGAAAAACTAGTTCCAACAATTATTGCAAACGACGAAATGGCTATTGGCAGAAGCCAACAAGCAGAAATTATGTTTAACACAAACGATGGCTATGTTTATACAAATGCTGTTTGGAGTGTTGTTGAAGGTAACGATGTTGTAACAGTTAGCAACACAGGTTTAATTAGTGCAGTTAAACAAGGCGAAGCAACAATTAAAGTTGTTGTTGATCAAATTGGTGAAGCAACATTAAACATTGTTGTTTATGGCAAAGTTGTATTATTTGGTATTACCGAAAATCAAGAAGTTTTAGTTGGTTCAACAATTGACCTTTCATATCGTGTTTACGATGCTGAAATGGGTGAAGTAACAACTGTTAACTATGTTGTTGTTAGTGGTAAAGATTGTGTTACTCTAACACAAGATGGCAAAATTGAAGCTGTTAAATCAGGAACAGTTAAAGTTAAAGTTGTTGTTAATGGCGTTGAATCGCAAGTTATTACCTTTAAGGTAACTAAAAACGAAACAAGTGGTTTAGGCAGAAACACAATTTTATGGATTGTTTTAGGTAGTGTTGGTGGCGGACTTATTGTTATTGCCGGCACAACAATTGGTATTGTTTTTGGTGTTAAACATGCAAAAGCAAAAAAACTAGGACTAACCAAACCTGAAAAAGCAAAAAAACAAAAGAAAAATAAAAACGGTAAATAAAAAATGAAAAAGAAAACTAAATTTTTAGCTTCTTTATTAACACCTATGTTGGGATTGTGCGCAATTGCGGCAATCCCAACTTTAAAGAGTGTTAATGCAACAAGCACACCAACAGATAACGATCCGTTAATAAAATATGATTTTACTTATATGGATGAACAAACAGAAATGCCTATTTTGGGCTATATGGGTGTTCCAGGATTGGCAATTAATGGTTCGGCTGCTCCAAGTTTTTTAACAAGAGCTAATATTCAAGCTTATAAAGATGCTGGATTTAATATTCTATCGGGATTATATGAAAAAGTTCCTTTGCATAATGCAGAAGTAAGAAAAGCGATTGAAATTTGCGAAGAACTTAACCTTACATATTTTGTTTGTGATAATTCATATCGTTCAAGCTATGAAGAAGAACCAACATCGGTTCCTTCAAAAGATGATTTTAAATCAATGATGGCTGATGATTACTATTTTGAAAGCCCAGCATTTGGTGGTATTGCTGTTAGAGACGAACCAAATATTCATTGCTTTGATTCAATGGGAAATGTTAACGCAGCGTTGCAAGAAATTGATAACACAAAAATTGTTTATACAAACTTGTATCCTAAGGGAGCTAGCCAAGGTCAGCTTGGTTTTAACAATTCTAACGATTATAGTTCGTGGGAACAATATATTCAATATGTTGAAGATTATATTACAAAAGTTAAGCCAACAATGCTTTCTTATGACTGTTATGTTGTAACCGAACCTAATGCAAAAGTTTCGGATGCAAACCAAGCAGTTGGTGTTGTTGGAAACTATATTAGATCACTTTCAATGTTTAGAAACTATGCTAAACAAAACAATATTCCATTTTGGGTAACTATTGCTTCGCACGATCATATTAAATCGTGGGATTCAATTCCATTAAAACAAACTCAATGGACAGTTAACACAAGTTTGGCTTATGGTGCACAAGGTATTCAATATTATACATATTGGAATGATGGTGCTGGCACAGGTAATATGGATGATTGGGCTGATCAAAGTGGAGCTCGTAGCCAAGGTTTGGTATCTTATAACGGTGCCCCAACCGATAATTATTATCGTATTCAAAAAATCAATAATCAAATAAAACTTATTGATCACATTTTGATGCAAGCCGAACATAAAGGAATTATGCAATTTGGTAAACAACACCTAGAACTTATGGCAGAAGACGTGCTTTATAGCTACGGAATGTTGCGTGATGTTTCGGGTGATGCATTTGTAGGATGTTTTGATTATAAAGGCGATGATGTTTACTATGTTGTTAATAACTCGCTAGATTCAGGTATTAAAACATTTAAAGCAGATTTTGTTGATACTGTTAATGTTAAATTAATAAGTTCAGCATTTGTTACTCCTGAAAACCCAGAAGGTGTTATTATTAAAAACAATGTTTCAAGTGTTGGTTTTAATTTAACTGGTGGCGAAGGCGTTTTGGTGGAGGTGTTAAAATGAGAAAACTTTATTTAACACTTGTTGCCACTGTTGTTGCTTTGTGTGCAACAATTTGTGGTGTTATTATTCCAAACGTTAATGCAGCACAAGCATTGCCTTCTAATGTTGTAGTGCAAACATTATCAGATCTTGGAAATGCTTCCTATGCAGGAACAGGATCATATTATGACGATGGTATGTTAAAATACGCCAACAGTGGCAACACTATTGGTTATCAATTTGATCAATCAAAAACATTGGTTGAATTTGATATTGTTTTTGATAATATTGTTTTTCCTGGTTGGTTTAGTTTAACCTTAAAAGCTAGTGGATTTGATAGAACACAAGCTCCAGCATTATATCAAAAAGGTTATTCTTTTATAGTTTATGCAAATGGTAATGTTGAAGTATGGAAACCAGGTTTGTCTGGTGTTAGTGGACACATTGCAAACTTTGCGCAAGGCGTTAAGTATCGCTTTAAACTAGGTGCTGTTAATACAGGCAAAAATGTTCAACTTTATTTTAGTGTTGATGGAAACGAAATTATTAATGTAACCGATACAAATGGTGCTTATGTTCAAGGAAAATGGTTTAACATTTGTGGCGATGGCGGCACAAGTGCTCGACTATTCTCTACCAAAAAGGAAATTGTTCCAGCTTATCACACATACACACTTTCAACACTTGGGGATTACCCAATTGCAACAGATAATGGTGTTTCATATGATAAATATAAAAATGTAACACTTCATAGTAGTGCAGGAACTTTTGGTTGGAGCCAAGGACTTAAAAACTATTCGGTTGAAATGAATATGAACTGGACTCGTTTTGGTGCAGGTTGTAACCTTTGGGTTGCAATGCGTGCCCCAAAATTTGATAGAGTAAATGCTTTAACCGAAGGTTACTTTGTTAGAATTGGTCAAGTTGGTGTAATTGAAATTTATAAAAACCATACTTTAATTACAAGTTAAACTAAAAATCGCTCATAATAAAAGAGGTATATATAATGTCTAAATCCGAAGATATGAAGGAGCTTTGTTGTTCCTTTTGCGGAAAAACTCAAGATGAGGTAACACGTCTTGTAGAAGGTCCCGGCGTATATATTTGCGACGGC
>CALDPW010000101.1 GCA_937911885.1 uncultured Clostridia bacterium
AAATTTCATATTCGTTTTCGGGGTCCAGAATAAATACACGGGTATTATCGGCAGCAAAGTTTGTTAATAGTGTTTTTGTAGCAAAGGATTTACCACCACCAGATTTTCCAATAATAACCATGTTACTATTAACACGTTCATTACTTCTTTGGAAAAAGTTTACAAATACTGGATATTGATTATATCCCAAATAGAAGCCATTTTCATCCATTAATTGACTAGAAATAAATGGGAACATAGCCGATAATGATGTTGTGTGAATACCACGGGCATATTCCTTTAAATCATCAACTCTTGATACATTTGCACTAACAAATGCATTAATTTGACGACCAAAGTTTTCGGCGTATTTAAAGCCGTTTTGACGAAGCATTGTTCTAACTTCTTTTTTGTTAGATTCTGCTACTGTAATGTGAATGTTTGTATCAAAAATGTTTTCACCATTGTTTTTTAAGCTTGTTAATAAATCACGCAAACTTTCGTAGTGAGTTTGGTTTTCAATTTCGGCACTGGCACGGTTAACCTTGCTCATTCTTACTTCCATTTCCATAAGGCTTTTATCTAATTGTTTTTCAGCCTTATATTTATCAACTGGAGTAATGTTAACTGTTACTCTTGCATTATCTAATTGAAACATTGGATACATCCAAGCATTTGGAACTTCAATTGGATAGTCGGTAACGGTTAAAGTTCTCATTTTTTCACCATCGATTTCGGTGGTGTTAATTCTAAACTTAATACTATCTGGACAAGCCCATTTAACTCTATCTTCAGCATTTAAAATATCCAATTCGTGAATATCAAAGTTTGAAGTAAATGTACTTTTTAAGAAAATTAACAAATCGTTATTAGTTAAAATTTCGCTATAAATAGGAGTTTGTGAACTCATAAGCGAAGCAACCATACCATTAATGGTTGATTCAAGCAATTCCCTATCTGAATCATAAACAACAATATAGAAGTGGCTCATAATTTGTCTATCTTCGTTATTTAAAAGGTTGATAGCTCTAAGCCTTTCTTCAAAAACGGGAGAACGATTTTCTAATTCGAATTCATCATACAAGCCACGATCTGCCATATCAATCATTGTGTTATATTTTTGATCTTCAAAGTTAACAAAATCATCTAAAACAAGTGGTTTTCTGGTTTTAATAATTGAACAACGTTGTTGTTGAGTTAATCTTTCAAAAACAGCGTTACCAAATGTGCTTAACACCATTTCTTGTTTTTCGGGAGCAAGCAAGAAGAATTCGGTTGGTTTTACTTCAATAACCATGCCATAATATTCACCAAAATTAATAAAACGGTCGGTAGAAAGCCCTAAAAATGGAACAACCCTTCTAATATCATCTGCTTTGTTTTTTGGATTTTTGTAGTAACTTTTTTTGTATGCCAAAAATTTAAACATTAAAACTACACTATAATATAGTTTAACGCCATCGGATACTGGAACAAAAAGCATACACCAAAATGATACTAAGCTTAGTGCAATATACCAGTTATATGGCAGGTTACTAACAACAACCATAACGGCGCCAATTACACCAATAATTCCAATAAATACGTCTAAAATTGTAAATCCACGAAATACTTCGGATTTAACTTTCGATTTTCTAGGTATAAATTTCATGTTATTACCTCATAATTACAATACTACTTATAGTATATATTATATAAAAAAAATAATCAAAATAATTAAACAAAATGTTATATATTTATCACATATTAATTTAAACAAAAAAGGCTTGGAATAATCCAAACCTTTTTTTGTTTTTATTATTTAGCTTTCTTATCAAGAATATCCTTAATGGATTTTTGAATTTCTTTAATAAGTTTAGAAGGATCAATGCCTTTATCTTTAAACTTGTCGTCAGCCAATAGTTTTGTAACAATTTCTTTAAGTCTTTCTTCAGTAATAGGTTCTTTACCGTCAGCAACTTCTTGAATTTTTTGCAATACTTCAACTTTAGCATCAACCATGTTATGGCTTTCAGTAAGTTTTTTCAAGTCTTCATTAGATCCACTAGCAATACTTGCACTATCTAGATGTAATGTTTTAAGAGCGGCATCTCTTTCACCAGGATCATCAATAGCAGCAAGATCTTTAATAGCTTGAGCAATGTTTCTTAAAATTTGTTGTGTTTGTTCATCTTCAGCAGAATGATTTGCCAAATCTTGTAATTCTAATGATTTAACTTTTAATGATGTAGCATCCAAGCCATCAAGTTTTAATTCACCAACAGCTTCAACAG
>CALDPW010000102.1 GCA_937911885.1 uncultured Clostridia bacterium
GTAAAATTATTAGATTTTATTACTTTAATTAGTTCTAAATAAAGTTTTTGTTTCATTTCCTGTGCTGCGGCATCGGTAAAAGTTACCACTAGCAAATTCTGCACTGGAACATTTTTATTAACTATTAAATCTATTAGCTTTAAAATCATTGTAGTAGTTTTGCCACTACCAGCCGAGGCTGAAACCAACATGTTTCCATTTTGGTTATTTACAAAAGCTATTTGTTGTTCATTTAACTTTATTTCACTCATCTATTAACTCTTCAACTGATTTTATCTTTTCAACGTTATTATATTTATTTAGTAAATTTTCACTAAACGAACATAATCCCATGTATGGGCAATAATCACAAGGTGTTGAATCTCCTATTTTTAATGGATAAGGTTCAATGTTTCCTTTTATTTGTTCATTAACAGCC
The DNA here is from genome assembly GCA_937911885.1 of uncultured Clostridia bacterium. GTDB lineage: Bacteria > Bacillota > Clostridia > Christensenellales > UBA1242 > UBA6345. The sequence goes on from CALDPW010000102.1 coordinate 419, forward strand.
TTTTGGATTAAATCCATAACATATTCGCAAATGGTGTTAAATTCGCTTTCGGATACTGTTAACCCACCCTTTATGTTTCCATTTTTATCTGTTTTAATATTTAACACTTTACTTGCAGTGTTTGGTTGGCTAAGTGATGAGTCCATGTTAATTATTGTTGCTAAACTATTATAAACAACACCTTTTAACTTATATAAATCCTTTTTATTTTCTTTTATAAAGTCGTTTTTAAGTGGTAGATAAAACGCACCTACTGGTTGACTCTTAAATTTTTTTGCACCAACCCATGCATATACAATTAACTGAATTTTTTTACCACTTTTAATTTCGGTAAAATCATCAAAGTCACTATTGCCGGTTTTATAATCTATAACCCTAAATTCGTTATCACAAAAATCTACTCTATCAATAACACCTTTTATTTTTATGTTTGTATTTCCACACTTTATTGGTGTTGTTTCATAAAAAGACATTTCTAAATATTGTTTATCAGTTGAAAACTTTGAAAGTTTTCGTTGTTCAACTAATGCTTTATTTATTCTAAGCACTTCACCATAAAGAGACTTAATATCATTAGTATTTTGTGGATTTTTTACCAAATGAATATATTGCGACTTGTTTAAAATTATATTTAGCAATTCTTCGCTTTTGCTATTACACAAATCAATGCAATTATCACTTTGATAATTTTGCTCAATTATTGGAACAATTTCTTTAACATATTCATGCAAAACGTTTCCAATTTCTTTAGCATTAAACTCCGATGTTGTTTCGGTTTTTAATTTAAGTCCATATTCCACAAAATGTTTGTATGGACAATTAAAATAATTCTCAAATTGACTAATGCTAATATAATCCTTGTTATAAAACAGTTGTTGAGCATTGGATATGTTTTCAACTTTATTTATAAACCTGTTTTTACTAACCAAAGCTTCAGCATCTTCACCAACATTACTAAAACTATTAAACAAATTAGCATATGTGTTATTAAAGTTTGAGTTGTTTACTTGAATATCTTTAAGCTTTTCTGCTTGAATTAGGTTTTGCTTTAAGTAATCAATTGAAACATTGTTAAATATAAAATTATTTTCACTATGTTCAAATTCTGAAACTTGTTGCAACACGCTACCATTAATAATTTGTATTTTAGGTTCAAAAAATTCGATAAAATTATTAATAACCTCGCATGGCAACACTGTTTCGCCGTGCGCATTTTGTCCAACATAACTTAATTGCAAATTATCAAAATTTAGCATTGTTTCAAACACTTTAAATTTGTTTCGTTTGTTAATTATATTAATTGTTGGAGATAAATAAAAATTATCTTTTAGGTTATGAATATCGGCATCAGAAATAATACCCAAATCCGTTTGAATTTTTGGAAAATTACCATCAGATGCGCCTAGCACAATAGCATATTTTTTATGTGGAACAAAGCTTGATAAAACGTCTGCCACAAAAACGCTGTTGTTTATTATTGGTGGAACAACAATTGTTGTATTTTCAAAAAAGGCTTTAATTATATTAAAAACATTTGCTGTGTTGGTTTGATAATTTTTTAACACATTTAAAGAAGAATAGCCTGCACCAAAGTCATCGATGGATACGGAAAAACCTCTCTTCTTTAACTGGCAGATACTGTCGATTAACGGAGCTAAATCCTGCATGAATACAGATTCCGTAATTTCGATTTCCAAGGACTTGGCAGGAACCTTATACTGTGCCATCAGCTCATCTAA
>CALDPW010000103.1 GCA_937911885.1 uncultured Clostridia bacterium
AAGAGACAAAAATGGTAATATTATAGTTGAAAATTTCTTTGCTAAAGCACCATATATTGACTTGTTTGTCTATTCTGAGATTGGCAATTACCGCTATAAACATATCATTAAATTGATGGATTACTTAATGGATGAATGTAAATATAATGGTATTTACATGGATCAATTTGCTGCTGGTGGTGCCGCTTGGAATCGAGTTGATAGAAAGAGATATGATAGTGATGTCAGGGTCGGCTTTTACTGAGTCAATGCTACCAGTGATTTTATTATCAACAACACATTTTGCATCTTTAGCAATTTGAACTATAACTCTCATCGCATAACCCTCTCAACTTTTTCTACAAATTGATTCTTTTCAAGTGCTAAAACCATTTTATTTAATTGTTCAACACCCGTAACATAACAATTAACTTCATATGTTACTTTATCTATCAACTCTTTTGAATAATAGATTTTTTTATCTCCGATTTGGCAATTACACATTCATCACCAATAACACAACTTTCAATAGTATTGCCATCCTTAATAACGGCATTTTTACCTATTTTTGTATTTCCCGTTATTATGTTAAATGGATAAATTTGAGTTCCAGCATCAATTTCCACAAAGTAGTGAACCACGGTTGACAAAACATCAACAAATTTCACACCATTGTTTACATGTTTTTGAATGATTCTATTTTTTAAAATTTGATATGCAACGTTAAATGCTTCACTGCTATCCACTTTTAAAAACTCGTTATCAATTCCATTAAACACAATTGGTTCTTTAAACGATTTTGTTTGCTTTATGTAATTTGTTTTAAAAACATATCCAAAAGGCAGTTTTACCAAGTCTAAATTTTTATATACCAAATAATCAATATAAAAACTTATGTTATTTTCTGTTATTAGTGGATTAAATGCATGTAAAACCACGGTGATATCGCTGTTATCCAGGTTTTTAATTATTTGTTCTTCGTGGTTATTATTGCTTGAAATAAATTGTTTGTTAAAATTTATTGTTGCTACATTTAACCACCCATTTAAATCCAACCCTAACAAATCAGTTTTGCTATCAGCCTCAAATATTAAAATTTTAACAGAAAAGTTAGATACATTTATCTTTTGCGCACTTTCACACAATTCAATCATACTACTTCCCCAAATATTGTTTATAATTAATATGATGATTAACTTTTTTTATTGCGTAATTGTTTAAAAAAGTTAGAAATTATTGTTGAACATTCTGGTATTGTTTTAATATATTCTACTTCACATTTGTGGTTAAATTGGTTTTCGGTTAGCAAACCTTGTGCTCCAAATCGGTTATCTAGTGCACCAAAATAAACTTTTTTTATTCTTGCACTCAAAATTGCCCCCACACACATAATACAAGGTTCAAGGGTAACATAAAGCTCGCAATCGTCCAATCTAAAATTTTTTACTTTTTTGCACGCTTTGTTTATTGCAATAACTTCGGCATGCAATAAAGCGTTTTGTTTTTTTTCTTTTTTATTGTGTGCTTTTGCAATTATTTTTCCATTTTTAACAATAACACACCCAACCGGAATATCTCCGTGTTTTATCGCTTTTTTAGCCTCGTTTAACGCTTGTAATAAAAAATATTCCATAGGCTTCTCACTTATGATATGTAACATTGTTATTAATTGTTTGAGCTCTATAAATTTGTTCTAACAACACAACCCTAAACAATTGATGTGGCAACGTAAAATCCGAAAAACTTAATCGCAAGTTTGCCTTGTTTTTTATTTCTTGCCAAACACCATAACTGCCACCAATAACAAAAGTTATATCCGAAAAGTTTTGTTCACTTGCTTTTAATTTTTTTGCAAAATCCACCGAGTTAAGTTTGTTTCCTTCAATATCGCAAACCACAACATAACCTTTTAGATTTTCGTTAATACGAATTCCTTCGGTTTTTATTACATTTAATATGTCTGCATTAGAAAAATTGGCAGGCAATTTTTCTTCTTTAACCTCGGTTATAGAAATTTTATTAAACCTGCCAATTCTTTTAACATATTCATTTATTGCACTTTTATAAAAATCTTCCTTTATTTGACCAACACAAACAATATTAATCATAACAACCCCCAAATGAAGGTAAACAGAGTAACCAATCCTCCCAAAACATAGGATGAAAACAAAAATAAGTTATCATAATTTTTTGGCGTTATAATGTCGGTTTGTTTTGGCAATACAACATCAATTGGGCTTTCCATTTCCTCAAAATTTAAATTTAGAGTTGTTTGATTTTCAAGCATGTCTTGCAACATTTTGTTTGTTTCTAACACAATTGGCGAATTGCTAACTGCTTTTTCATCTCTTGTATACATGCTATCAATAACTTTTTTTACTTTGTTTAGTGTTGTAATTTTATATAATCTAGCAATTAACCAAATTAACAACAACACAATAAACATTAAACTTGTAAAACACATAAAGAATGTTAATAATGCATTTCCACTTTGTAAAAATATGTTAATTCCGTTGTAAAAATTTTTACCAAACCATCCATAAGTTTCTGCCGCAGCAAGATATATGCTAACAAAGTTGTTTACAAAGTGAATAATAATTGCTGGATAAATACTTTTTGCAACAATTGTTATTAACGCCATTAGCATTCCTAAAATAAATGCATAGAAAAATTGATTTACATTAAAGTGAACCAAACCAAATAACAACGAACTTATAACAATTGCTTTTTTTGATCCTATTTTATAAATTCCACGAAGCAAAATGCCTCTGTGTAAAAATTCTTCACAAATAGCTGGAAGCAATGCTACCGAAATTACTTGCACAATAAAACTTAACCAATCCGGGAATAATGGACTTTCGTTAACAGCTGTTCCTGTTATTGGTTGAGAATAACCAAACATTCCCAACACTCCATTAAACACTGTGGAAACTGCAATGTTAACAAAAAATGCTAAAAATCCCAAACACAAGCTAATTAACACTGCTTGAAAACTAATTTTTTTAAATTTTAAATTTGCAAATGTTTGCTTTATGCCACCATTTTTGCGATTAACCATTGTGTATAGAGTTAATGGCAACAAAAACATTAACCCCACCTGAATTAACAGTGTATAAATAATATCAACCATTTCGGAATGCATTTGAGCAGGAATGTTAAACGCTGATAATATTCGCAACACACAAAATAGGGCCATGCTAACAAAATATATTAAATAAATTTTAAAAATACTTGGTCTGTCCATCAATTCTCCATTTTACCAAAATGAAATAAAGGTGTTTGAAACCCAAATAACAACTCCTAAAACAAAACCAAAAACAAGCCAAACTGTTTCGTTGGATGTTAATTGTTTTGTTTTGTTTTGTAAAGGTTGAACATTTTGTTCTGCAATTTGATTTTCTGTTGACAATTCGGTGTTTTGATTTTCAACACCTTCATCTTTATTACCAAACTTTTTGTTAATATAGTTAATTAAAAACATTAAACCAACAATAATTGCAGCTGCCAAAATAAATAACAAAATAGGATAAATATAATCCCAAGCTGAACTATAAGATACAGTTTCTTTGTTAACATCAACATTTGTAAGTGTGTAAATAAATGAAATTGTAACCACAATTGCATTATTAACAAAGTGTAATAAAATTGAATACGAAACACTGCCACAATAATATGCAACATAACCTAATGCAAGCCCCAAAATAAATTGGAATGCTGTTTGTTGCAAACTTCCGTGCAACAATGTGAACATTGCTGACGACATAATTATAGCAATATGAGGATTAAATTTGGTCATTAAACCTTTTTGAATTAATCCTCTAAACATAATTTCTTCACAAACAGCAGGAACAACTGCCATTGCAATTAATCCAACAACATACTTAACTCCATTATCCATAACATATGGCAATGAATTATCTGGATTGTATCCTAAAAACGAATATAAGTGATCAAACATTGAAATTAGTGGTGATACCAAAAATACAGCAACAACACCAATTGCAACAACAATGATTACTTTTTTATAATCTAATTTAGAAATAAAACCTGCCGATTTAATTGGATCATAAGCACAAACTCGACAATAGATTAAGTAAATAAACAAGAAGATTAATGGTGTGTATATTAACGAAATAATTAATGCTGCATCTGTTTTGCTAAATGTTTCATAATTAGAACCCGATAATCTTGCAAAAAACGCATACAACAAAACCAAAACTAATGCTGCCACCATTGGTAGTATTAAACTTAACACAAAATTAATGCCACTATCGGTAACATTAAAACAAGTTTTTTTGCATTGTGACTTAATATCTAAACTATTATTTTTATTATTTTTCATATCGCAAATCCATTTTTAGTAAATATTATACGATTTAAGTATATATTATTTAATAATAATAAGCAATAAAAGATTAGAATTTTATGTAATTAAAAAACTAAAAAAAGTAGCAAATTTGCTACTCAATTTTTACTAATGCTCTTGTTTTTATTCCATTTCTATCTAATTCTAGCACAACATAATCACCCAAATTATATTTGTTTAATTCATAAATAAAATCCACACTATTTTTAACTTTGTTACCATTTACACAAGTTATAATATCACCCTTCAAAATTTTAGCATTAAAACACGATGAATTTTTCATAACATCTTTTACAAAAAAACCAACATTAGCTATATTTTCAATGTTTGCATCATAACCAAAAACTCCAATTTTAGGTTGTGTTATTTTGGTGTTTTCAACTTTTGCAATAACGCTTTGAACATTTTTTATTGGAATGGCAAAACCCAGCCCCTCGGCTTGCGAAATTTTTAATGTGTTTATTCCAACAACTTCACCACAACTGTTTATAAGAGGGCCACCCGAATTGCCTGAATTTATGGCAGCATCGTGCTGTATCAAATTGTGCATAACACCTATACCATTTGATAATGAAATTTGTAATGTTCGATTAAGTGCACTAATTATTCCTTTGGTAAAAGTTTGATTAAATGTTAGCGAAATGGGACTACCAACCGAAATAACATCTTGCCCCACAACCAAATTATCACTATTACCCATTGGCAAAAATGGAATAGCCTTATCTGCTTTTAATATGGCAACATCCAAATTGCTATCAAAATACAATAAAATAGCATTAGCATTTTCACCATTGTGCAAATGTAATTTTATTGAACCATTATTTGAAACAACATGATAATTGGTTAAAACATAACCTCCACTTTTTACACACACACCACTACCCAAACTAGAAGCAGTTTTTGATGTGCTTTCAATTGCAACAATTGCAGGGGCAACATTTGAAATAAGCTGACTTGTTTCGGCATTGGCAGATATTCTAGCAATTTCTCTGCTTTCAACAACCTTAAAATATTTGTCATTTGAGCATCCACAACAAAATAAAGCCAACACCAAAATTAATATTTTTAATTTCATAAAACCTCACAAAAAAACAACCTAATTTTAGGTTGCTTAATTTGTTTGTTATTATGCTAATTCAACTTAAATAATGTTCCCAAAGTAAATGGAGGAGCAATATCAATTTTAATATTAACACCAGGTGTGATTCCTTGTGCCATTAAATAACTACAATGTGTTTCAAAAGCCAAATTTGGATCGTTGTTTTCTAGGCTTAAATGGGCCAAAACAACTTGTTTAACATTGCTAACAGCAAGTTCACACACAACTTTTGCACTAGCCATGTTGGATAAGTGACCATTTTTGCCAAGAATGCGGCGCTTTAAACTATCGGAATAGTGTGGGTTTGCTACCAACATTTTTTCATCATGATTACTTTCAAGAATTACTAGTTTGCAATTTTTTAGTTGATTTACAATATCGGGTGTAGCATAACCCAAATCGGTTGCATATGCAATTGAATTAGCACCATTAGATATTCTGTAACCAACACAACTTGTTGCATCGTGTGGAAGTTTGAATGGTGTTACTTCAAATTCACCAACCATAAATGGCATATCATAAAATTCAACAATTTTGTTAGGTGTTATTTTTCCAAGTTTTTTTAACAATGCTTCTTTTCCATTAGAGTGCACATAAAGCATTGAACCATATTTTCTAATAAATGGTCCAATTCCTTTTGTGTGATCGGAATGTTCGTGAGTTGATAAAATTGCACTAATTGTATTTGGATCAACATTTAGTTTGCTAAGTTTATCAACTATAATCGAAACATTAATTCCAGCATCTATTAACATGTTTGTTTTTTCGCCCATAATCAAAACCGAATTGCCTCGGCTAGAACTTGATAGGGTTATAACTTTCATCATATGTTTAACACCTTTAACAAATAAAATTATATAATAAAACCATTTATTAAGCAAATTAGTTTTATGGTTTTGATAGTATAATAACTTTTCCTTCTAACCATGTTTTAAAATAATTTCCAAGTTCGGTTCGGCTTGCTTTTTCCATAGAATCAATTAAATAATCATGATTAACATTTTTAAAAGCATTGGTTTTATAATAATGTTGCAATCCTTGAATTAATTTGTTTTTGCCAATCACACCACGCAAATTGTCAAAAAGCAACATCCCTTTAACATAAGTCATATAAACATATTCTGGTTCGGTATCATACTGATTAACATGTCTAGTCATTGATGTGTCCAAATTTCCTAACACTTCGGAATATAAATCAACAAATGTTACATAACTATTTGTTGTGGTTTTTACCAATTCGTTATAATCAATTCCATAATCAGGATTTTCTTCATAGAATAATGCTGTTGAATATTCAGTTAAGCCTTCGTCTAGCCAAGCCTCTCTAAATGCATTGCTACCGACAACACCATACCACCATTGATGAGCTATTTCGTG
>CALDPW010000104.1 GCA_937911885.1 uncultured Clostridia bacterium
CGCCTTTCTTTGTTAAGTTTTCAACTTTTAAAATATCATTTCCTGCTTCACGTTCAACCCTGAAATCAATATATGGATATTTACGATTACTTGGTTTAATATCATCAATAGTAAGTTTTTCAAGTTCTTTTTTTCTGGATGTTGCTTGTCTGCTTTTTGATGCATTTGCTGAGAATCGAGAAATAAATTCTTGCAATTCTTTTGCTCTGGCTTCAGCTTTTTTATTTTGTTCTTTTTGTTGACGCAACATTAATTGACTGGTTTCATACCAGAAATCGTAGTTACCAACATAAGTGTTAATTTTGCCGTAGTCAACATCACAAATATGTGTGCAAACTCTATTTAAAAAGTGACGGTTGTGCGAAACAATAATCAATATGTTTTCAAAATCTATTAAATAATCCTCTAACCACTTTGTTGTAACAGCATCAAGGTTGTTTGTTGGTTCGTCTAAAATTAAAATGTCAGGGTTTCCAAATAAAGCTTGTGCAAGTAATACTTTAACTTTTACTTTTGGTTCAATTTCGCCCATTAATTTGTAATGTAGTTCCTCGTCAACACCTAATCCGTTTAACAAAGTTTGAGCATCACTTTCTGCTTCCCAACCATTCATTTCCATAAATTCAGCTTCAAGATCAGCAGCTTTCATACCATCTGCTTCGCTAAAATCTGGTTTAGCATATAATGCATCTTTTTCGTGCATAACTTCAATTAAACGCTTATGTCCCATTAAAACAGTGTTAAGCACGGTTTGATCATTAAACGCTTCTTGGTTTTGGTTAAGAACACTCATACGTTCTTTTGGGCTTTTTACAACCTCACCTTTGTTTGGAGCCAAATCGCCAGATAGTATTTTTAAAAATGTACTTTTGCCTGCACCATTTGCACCAATAATGCCATAGCAATTTCCCTTAGTAAACTTAATATTAACTTCTTCAAAAAGTTTTCTACCACCAAATTGTAGTGATACATTAACAACTTGTAACATATTTTTAATCCTTTTTAGTTATTTGCCATTAAAGATTACCCTAAATAAACACAATTGTCAAGCCAAGTGCCAATTTATGATAACAAATGGTTGATTATAACAAAAATAATAAATTTAAATTTAGATATTGAATATTTTATAATTTACTGCTACAATAAAAATATAAATATAGTTTATTTCAAAGGATAAAGCTGTGGAAACATTTAATAGCCAATTAGCATTAGAACTTGCAATAAAACAAATGATTAAGGGTTTGAAAACAAGCCAACCCTACAACCTTTTTTGTCATCATGTTATGGCTGATAAGGTAGAAGATATTGGGGCTGCAATTGAACATATTAAAACCGAAGGTCTTCGTTGCCAATTTGAAACAACATCTCGCACAATAACACATATTGGCACAACAGCAAACTATCCTATCGAAAATATTTCAAAATATGTATATATACCTGTAGATTTAAAAGTTAGAGATATTATTTTGTTCGCTATTCCTAAGGAAGTAAAATCAAAAAGTGGAACTTTTGATTATTCAACCCCAATAGGAATTTATGGTAGCCAAAATATAGACGAAAAACACTCAATGTTAGACCATACCAAGGGCGACTATATTAATCCTGAATATATTTTAGCCGTTATTAGAATTAATGAACATAAAAAACAATTTTCGCTAGATATTAATCCAAAACACATGCTAAAAAGCAAAAAAGAACAATCACTAAACACAATACGCCAACAAATTGAACAATTTGTTGAACAAAACTACACAACAAATCCAAAACTTGTTAACAAATATGCTATTCGTTTAGCACCAGAACTAACATCAACAACGCCCACTTCAAGCAAAACAGAGCAATTAACTAGCAGATCAAAAACAGTGAGATAATTTCTCACTGTTTTTTTAACAAAAAAAGCAAGGGGATTCCCTTGCTAAAATCAACAAAAAAAATGTTCCAGTGGGGAACATTTTTTTAATAGACTGTAGTGAAAGATATTTGACTAATTAACCTATTCTATCTTACTGTTAATTAGATTTAATTTGTCGTTTTGTAACATTGTGAGCAATGTTACTATTGTATTTGGTTGGGCTCTTAACCCATCCTTAAAAGGAGGTGATCCAGCCGCACCTTCCGATACGGCTACCTTGTTACGACTTAACC
>CALDPW010000105.1 GCA_937911885.1 uncultured Clostridia bacterium
GCATTAATTTTTGTTGTTGTAATTCTGTTGGGGTTTCACCAAGAGTTATACCCAATTCAGCATCTATTAAAGGTTGAACAAAATAGATTGATTCGTTGTTTGCTCTACGATTATCAACTGGATCTTTATCACGGAACACATCGTTTAAGTTATATGTGTTACCATCTGCCAAAGGAGTTGCAATCATATTACCAATTAATGCACCAATCATAACCTTGTTACCATTATAGTTAACAGATCTATCGGTATAAATATCTTCTTGACGCCATACGTTAGCAGCAACAACGTTTGCAAGAGCTGTTTTTGAGCTTGACAAGTTGTTAACTGTAATATTTGTGTTAGGATCGGTATCAGAATAGTCTAGGAATGTGTTAGCAACAATATCTTTGTTGATTTCTTTTCCCATAGCTGCAACTGATACTAATTGTTTGGTTTGCATACCAATTAAACCACCAACACCACGGAATGCGCTTACGCTTCCACTGGTATAAGCAATGTTAATTTTTCCACCAGAATTTAATCCTACTAAACCACCAGCATATAAGCTATCTAGGTTTGCAACATTAACTTTTGAATATGAGTTGGAAATTTCACCACCATTGTTAAATCCAACCATACCACCAATAAAGTGTGCATTTCCTTTAAATAAGTCAGAATAACCAGCGTTTTTAATTTTATAGGTTGTTCCTACTGCACTAGCTTTGTATGCATTGTCGATTTCTTTTTGAGTTTCGTTTGTATGGCTAATCACTGCACGTTCAATGCTACCACGGTTTTCACCAGCCAAACCACCAATTACACGACTACCAATTAATTCTGGGCTTGCACCATCGCTAATGTAGAATTTAATATCACTTGATGTTGAATCTTTTCCAATTAATCCAAATACGCCACCAACAACTTCACCTACCAACGAAACGTTTCCGTTAACCTCTAAACTACGAGCTTTTGCATTGAATAAGCTTTGCTTGTTTTGTTCATTTTCTGGACGAGGATCTACGTCATAAACACCTGCAATACCACCAACATAAGAAATTGTTTCAGCATTTTTTACTTTTAATGCTCCACCAACTTCGGTTTTATTATAAATTTCAAATTTGCCATATTGAGAATCTTCTAATTGGCTATTTGTTGCTTTAAATAAGTTAGGATATTTGTAATATGATGCTTTTGCGCTTAGCGAACTTGTAATATTAACAACTTCACTATCGCCCGAAATAATACCAGCAAGTCCACCAACAATGTTTTTACCTTGAATAACTTCTTCACCGGTAATATTAATATTAAATACGTTTGCATTTTGGATTTCACCAGCAAGTGATCCAACATATGTTACTTTACTACCTCTAACTTCGGCAACGTTAATGTTAAGATTTCTAACAACACCACGTTTAGCATTTGCTTTGCCTGGGTTTTTGGTAATAATTCTGCCAAACAATCCAAGATATTCAACTTTTTGACCTTCACTGTTTGTTTCAAAATCAGTATCAGAAATTAATCTCAATTCGCCAATTGCCATACCATTACCATCAAGGTCACCATAGAATTCCATGTCGTATGTATTAGCTTTTAGGTCGGTTTTGTTAAATGCAATATCCGAAATAAATCTAATTGCAAAGTTTCTATCTTTAATTGTTGCTTGACTTTCATAATTTAAGTAATTATTAAAGTCTTCGGCCGATTTAATTAGAATTGGGTTAGATAAATCTTCTCCAATAACATCACTAACATATCTATATGTGTTTTCGGTACTGGTTTCGGTTCCTGCCCAAACTCTAATGCTTTGAGTTTTTAAGTTAGCGGCTACTAATTGTGGACGAGACAATGAGTAGAAGCTGTTTTTAAAGTGTTCTTCGTAAATTTGTTTTGTTGTTACATTTGGAATAAACCAAACTGCCCTTGTTACTTCTTCAGCAGTATTTAATGTAAAGTCAGTATTAAATGCAAAACTTTGGAATGTGTTATATTCATAGAACTGACTTGCACCAATTCCTGTTCCTAATTCGTTAGCATCAAGGAACGCATCACCATATTCTTTTTCTAGTTCACTATCACCAGTATCGGCACCAAGTTTTAAGTAGTGGCTATTGGTAATAGAATCTGGAGTAACAACATTATAGTTATATTGGCCATCACGTCCGGTAAATGGACTAGCCGCCATGCTACTTGTTGGAATACTACTTAGTGTGAAGCATGCATTAATTTTACCTTTTTCAAGGTTGCTAAATACGAATCCACTTGAAGATTTTGAAGTGTTAACCAAAATGTTAGCATAACTATTTGAAATAGATGCATCATTTTCGTAAACGAATGCACTTGCATCGGTTGATGAGCTGATTGCAGAGTTCATTGCTCTTAAACCAGCAATTTCGTAGTTATAGTCATCGGCTGATGTTTGTAGATTATACTTATGTCCTGCAAATGTTTCCTTAAAGCTTGATGATAAACCAGTTTTATCGGAATTTGCACTCTTTGTAACATCGGTTGCATCGGCTGATAATCTAAAGTTATCGCCATCTCCCAAGCGACCTTCAACATAAGAATATTGAATGCTTGCATTTGTTCCTTCGTTAAATACTACAAAACCACCTGTTGCAGATTTGTTAGCATCACTAACACCTGCACGGTTAATAATGTTTGCACCTTTAAAGTATGATGTGCTAATTTTTCCAGTATTGCTTGCAACAAAACCTGCTACATATCCAATACCATTTAATGTAATGTTTTCAACACTACTGTTGGTAATATAACCTTTTGAGTCGCTAGTTGCGCTTGTTGACGCTTCGTTTTTACCAACCATTAATCCCATGTAGTGTTCTTGATCTTCGGTTAATACTTGTGTGTTAACTTTAACAATTGTTAAATCACGTTGAGGATTTTCTCTTAAAGTATAAACAACTTTGTATTCACCATCTGGTTGTTCTTCTAATGTTGCAATATAGTTATATTCTGGATGATCGTTAACAAATGCAACTTCATCAAACACATCACCAGCCCACCATGTTGCATAATCTGCATCATCATAAGAATTTCTAGCAATAATTACTTCACGATCAAGTCTTAATCTGTTTGCATCATTAACAATTTGAACATTGGTTACCATACCATAGTTAACACCAGCAAGTAATCCAAATGTTACGTTTTTATATGCTTCTGCATTAATATCAATATCGCCCATAACAGTCATTTTATCGGCTGTTTCGTTAGCAATACCAATATTTAAGTTAGGTTTTACTTCAATAATTAAGTTTTTAATTACTGTATTTTCGTTAATTTGACTAAACAAACCAATTTGTTTATCGGTTACTGTTGCTTCCGCATCTTCAACCAAATTGAAACCGTTAATTGTAATTACATAACCGTTTCCATCCAAACTGTTAATGTTCATATCGGCAGCAAAAG
>CALDPW010000106.1 GCA_937911885.1 uncultured Clostridia bacterium
CTTGTGTGATTAATCTGTTAATGACTTTTTGTGATGATATATCTTCAATGAAATATCTGTGGTTTTTCAACGGAGCCTTTCAGTCGATTTTATGGTCATCGCTGATAAAAACTCTTTCAGATAATCTCGCTGACAACAAGCTGTCTAAAGCTGTTATGGTTATGAGTACAACTGTCGCATCGGGAACTTTTGCGGCATACGGACTTGCGGCACTGTTTTCAGCTTTGAAAATGAGCTGGACTACTATCTTTTATGTGGCAGCTACAGTTGTCGGAATTGTTGCAGTGTTGTGGTTCGTAGGGATGGGTACCATTGAAAAAAGTGAAAGCCAAACTTCAAAAGCCGAAGCGTCAGCAAAAAAGAAGCTTTCGCTTACACCTGCTTTTGCTATAAGTGTTTCCGTAATTTTAGTTTCAGCGGTAACAAACGGCTTCATTAAAGATGGTGTTACTACCTGGGTGCCCTCGATTATGAAAGAAGAGTTCGGTGTGCCGTCGTCACTGTCGATTATTATTACACTTGTGCTCCCTGTGCTTTCGATATTCGGCACTTCTTAGGTGAATCTTCTTCATAAAAGAGAGAAAAATGAAAACGTGCTCAACGGAATTTTTTATTTCGGTGCTGTGATTATAACTGTGCTTATAATTTTCACTGTCAATCTTAAATCCGTGCCGATAACACTTGCTCTTTTCGGATGCGTTTCCTGTCTTATGGCGGCGGTAAATAATGTTATTACAAGTGTTGTACCTCTTTATTCAAGAGATAAAATTGCAGAACTTATAAAAACGGATAGCCGTTTGGCTACCGAAGTAAACGATATTAAAAATTTAATTTTAAAGAAATAATTTTATATGAACTATTTTAACGAAGGCACTTTTGACGCAGTAGTAGTTGGTGCAGGACACGCAGGATGCGAAGCAGCAATGGCAACAGCTAGACTTGGTGCTAAGACATTACTTGCATCCTTAAATCTTGATAATATAGCACTTATGCCTTGTAACCCAGCAATTGGTGGTCCGGCTAAATCGACCCTTGTTAGAGAGATTGATGCACTTGGTGGTCAAATGGGTATTAATGCCGATGCAACAACAATTCAACGCAGAATGTTAAATAGTTCCAAAGGTCCTGCTGTGTGGTCGCTTAGAGCGCAAGCAGATAAAGTTATGTATCACACAACTATGAAGGAAACTTTGGAAAACACCCCTAACCTGTTTATTAGACAAGCAGAGGCTAGTAAAATACTAACCAAAAACGGAAAAATTATTGGTGTTAAAACTGCACAGGGTGATACATTTAGTGCAAACACTTGTGTTGTATGCACTGGCGTATATTTAAAGAGTAAAGTTATTGTTGGAAAATATACAGCAAACACTGGTCCAAACGGTTTTGCTCCTGCCAACAATTTGACAAAAAGTTTGATTGATTTGGGATTAAATGTTAGAAGATTTAAAACCGGAACACCTGTTAGAGTTCATGCTGATAGTATTAATTACAGCATTCTAGAAGAACAAAACGGCGATGATGATATTCAAACATTTAGTTTTATGACAAAAACACCCCCTAAAAATGTCATTAAGTGTTATTTAACATATACAACAGAGGAAACAAAGAATCTTATTTTAAATAACCTTGATAAAGCTCCAATGTATAATGGGGCTATTAAGGGTGAAGGTCCACGTTATTGTCCTAGCATTGAAAGTAAGGTTGTTAGATTTTCTGATAAGGATAGGCATCAATTATTCCTTGAACCAGAAGCAATTTCTACAAAGGAAATTTATGTTCAAGGCTTATCTACAAGTATGCCAACAAACATTCAAAAGAAAATGGTGCACAGTGTTATTGGTTTAGAAAATGCTCAAATAATGCGTGATGCATATGCTATTGAATATGATTGTATTGATAGTTTGGATTTGTATCCTAGCTTGCAATATAAAAATGTTGAAGGTCTTTACTTTGCTGGTCAGGTTAATGGAACCAGTGGTTATGAGGAAGCAGCTGCACAAGGATTAATGGCTGGTATTAATGCTGCTCTATATTTAAGAGGTGAACAACCTTTAATCTTAAAACGTAATGAAGCATATATTGGTGTTTTGATTGATGATTTGGTTACCAAAGGAACAAATGAACCATATCGCATGATGACAAGCCGTGCTGAATACCGTTTGCAACTTCGTCAAGATAACGCCGATTTAAGATTAACCGAAAAAGGCTATAAAATTGGCTTAGTTACTAAGGAAAGATATAAAAAATATAAAGATAGATTATTAAAGATTGAAAAATTAAAACAAGAATTTAACAAAACCATGTCGCCAAAGGTTGTTAATAACATGTTGGTTGAATGTGGCGAAGTTGAAAGCAAGGTTGGAATAACTTTTAGTGATTGCTTAAAGAGATCTAATGTTAATATTAAGGATATTGTTAAACATTTCCCTGAATTTGCAAAATATCCTGCTAGTGTTTTAACTCAGGTTGAAATTGAATGTAAGTATGAAGGTTACTTAAAACGCCAAGATGTTCAAATTGAACAAGCTAAAAAACAAGAAACAACTTTGCTAAATACTGATATTGATTATTTAAGCATTAAAGGGTTAAGTTTGGAAGCTCAACAAAAGTTGAATTTGGTTAAACCAATTTCGTTAGGTCAAGCTAGCCGTATTAGTGGTGTTAGCCCAGCCGATATTGCAGTGTTAACTGTTTACATAAAAACATATAATAAAAATACCAATAATTAATATTGGTATTTTTTTAATAATATAATGCATAGTATATAATTTTTGTTATTTTATTATAACCAAATTATTTAATAATATTATACAAAAAACATAAATTATAATACTTTTCAAATATTCAAAAAATGGCTACAATAAGCCATTATTTTGTGTTTTTAATTTGCATATGTTATTAATTTAAAACTTGTTTTTTATAATATTTTATTAAATAAATACTAATTGTTTGTGCTATGTTTTTTGTTGCTTTATTATTAAAATAACTATGTCAAAACTTATAAATTATCTAATGAATTAAAGATATAATATGATTTTATTTATTTAGCAATTATTATATTAGCTATAAGATATATAAATAAAAAATATAGGGGTGGTTAACTATTGTTTAATTTTATATTTATTTGTTTTTAATTAATCAATTGGTTTTGCTTTTGATTATATTTATATGGTGTTATTTTATGTTTTAAAATTTTGCTATTTATAAATTTGGATTAAACATTAATAATGTTACAATTTTATTTTACTATTGTTTACTTTGCTTTTTTGTTTAGTATTGTAAGGATTAAATAATATTAAATTTAGTAGTCTTTTAATTAAAATTTTATATTTACTAACCTTGTTATTTTTGGTATAATATTAGTAATATATAAATACGCGCTACTAATTAATATATTAATTTTTATATAAAAATTGTTTCACGTGAAACATAATAAATGGAGGATTGATATGGAATTTAAACAAGAAATTAAACAAGTATTTTTGAATTATGATATTGAATTAACCGATAAACAAGCTGATCAATTTGAACAATATTATAATATGATTATTGAGTATAATAAAAATGTTAACCTAACTGCTATAACAGATCAAACCGAAGTTATTATAAAACATTTTTTAGATAGTGTGTTATGTTATAATGAATTAAATGCAGATAGTTCATTGGTTGATATTGGAGCCGGAGCTGGTTTTCCTGGAATACCATTAAAAATTGTTAGACCAGATATTAATATAACAATGATTGATGGATTAAATAAAAGGGTTGTGTTTTTAAATGATGTAATCAAAAAATTAAACCTAACCAA
>CALDPW010000107.1 GCA_937911885.1 uncultured Clostridia bacterium
AAAACATTGTTTTATATATTGTATTAGGTATATCAATTTTATTAAATGTAATCTTAGGAATTTTATCAATTAAAAAGAAAAAAGCGATATAAGTATATCGCTTTTTAAAATAAAAAAAACTCAAAACTAAGGTTACAAACTTTTGAAACTAGTAAAAAAGCAAAAAAGTTGACTTTATATAGTACGTTTGATATGCTATTGGTATATAAAAATCAAAAAAAGGAGTGACTATGAAAAAAATATTAAAGAGTGTGCTTGTTATTGTTTTTTCGTTTTTTTTGATATTTTCTTTAGCTGGGTGTGGCACAGTTGAAGACTCTGAAATAACAGTTGATTATTTAACTTTTAATAAAATTAATTCGCATAATATGTATTTTGGAGCAGGAGCTGGTTGTGGTGTTGGAGAATCTGTTTTTAAAGTAGAAACTAAAATCTCATCTGGGAAATTAATAAAATATGAAGATTTTTCATTTACAAATTCAAATGGAACACCTATCCCCCTTGTATCATTAGAAATATTTGATGAAGGTTATGATTTTATTGAAGAAGAATTACATTCTGTAGTATTAGATAAAAATGATTTAGATGGTTTTCAATTAAGTAAAGACAAAGTTGTATATTTAGTAATAACTTACACTTCTGGAACTCTAGGTGGAGAACATAATATAAATTATTTATCTACAACAATTGATAAAGTTACATTTGATTTTTAAAATTTAAATATTAAATGAACAAACTAAATTAAAGCAGACAAAAAGCGAAAGTGTTGATAAACGTAACACACTTTCGCTTTTTTGCTGTTATATGTAGTGGCTAGTTTAAAAATGCAGTGACTAAACCCTACTTTTTTTGTTTAATAATAAAATAATGTGTGATATTATTTAGTAGTAATTGTTATATTACACTAACACAAAACAAAACGTGTGGCCTCATGGTGAAATGGATATCACACGAGTCTTCGGAACTCGTTTTGAGGGTTCGAATCCTTCTGGGGCTACCAAATAAAAAGGCTAGGTTAAAGTATCCTAGCCTTTTTGTTTTTTAATAGTTTATTTTTTTGCGTTTGTTTTTCTTAATGTTTGTGTTTTTATAAAAGCATCTAAAATATAAGTGTCTCTAACAACCATAAAGCTGGTTCCATAAACATTTTCGTATTTATCTACTGGGGAGTCTTGTAGGTTGTGCAAGCTTTCGCTAACTAGCTTTAAAGCTTGTTTTGGTGTTACCCAAATAAATTGTGCACCCTCGTTAATTTCTTTTTCGGTAAAGTTTGGAGCACTTAACACTTTATCTAATTCAGCTACAAAAACATAAGATGTTTGTGTGAAGTTTGTTTGTCCTTTTTCTTCAACGGTATAGCCTAATGGTTTAACATTTTTAACAGTGCAACCAACTTCTTCGGCAACCTCACGAGCAAAAGCAACATCTGGTTGTTCGCCTTGTTCAATTCCACCACCTGGTAATTTATATTCGTTCATTTTTGCTTTGTTAAAAAGAGCAATTTTGCCATCGGCTCTAACAACAATTCCACGAGCTCCTTGGCGAGTTATAGGATTGTTTAATGGTTTTGGTTCAATTCCAAAATCGGCATCGGTAATAGTTTTAATACATTTTAAATTGTTTAAATTGGTCATAAACATTCTCCTTATATAACTATCTTATCACATTTTTAACATAATTCAATTATAATTTGGTTTAAAAGTTTTAATTATTAAACTTATCTCCCTGAAAAATATTGTTGTTTTCTAATGCTTTATTTGTTTCGTTTAAAACAATTTTTTTGTGGGCATTCCATTTTGGTTCCACCAATAAAGATTTTGGAGCATCGCCAGTAATTCTGCAAATAACAATGTTTGGGTTAAGGTGTGAAATAATGTAACACACGCTGTTAACATATTGTTCAAGGGTTAGTGGGGTATAGTTATTATTTAAATATAATTGTTCTAATTTTGTGTTTTTAATAATGTATGTGGAATGTATTTTAACACCCATAATGTTTAATGAGTTAATAAAATCAACCGTGTTTTTAATATCGTTATCTTCTTCAAATGGCAAACCAACCATAATGTGTGTAACAACATCAATATCATATTTGTTAAGTAGCTTAACAGCATCAACAAATTGTTGATTTGTGTAGCCACGATTAAATTTGTTTGCAACTGTTTGATTTGATGTTTGAAAACCTAGTTCAACATAAACATAATATTTGTTAGTGTAAGATTTTAAAAGTTTAACAACATCTTCATTAATGCAATCGGGCCTAGTTGCAACAGCAAGGGCTACAATACGATTATCAATTAAAGCACTATCGTATTTTTGTTTTAAATTTTCAACGCTATCAAAAGTGTTTGAAAAATTTTGGAAATAAGCAATAAACTTGTTTGCCCTGGTGGATTTGTAGCCAAGCAAATGGTTTTTAACCTGTGATTCTATGCTTTGTTGGCTTAAATTTTCGCCACTGCCTCGCTCTCCACAAAAAGAACATCCACCCACACCACATGTGCCATCACGATTAGGGCAAGAAAACCCACCATCAATACAAATTTTTAAGGTGCGTTCGCCAAATTTATTTTTTAACCAATCATTAAAGTAGTTATATCGTTTTATCATGTTTTTATTATAATAAAAATATAAAAAATAACAAACATAAAAAACACCCCATAACGGAGTGTTTTTTGTTTTTTTAATCTTTACACAAAATGCGTGCCATTTGAACTCCCGATGCGCTAGCCATCATTAGTCCAGTTGTTAAACCACCACCATCGCCAATTGAATACAAGTTTTTAATGTTGGTTTCAAAATTTTTATCAACAACAACAGTGTTTGAATAAAATTTAATTTCGGGAGCATAAAGTAGATTTTCGGGATTTGCAAATCCTTCAACAACTTTATCAACACTTCTAATAAATTCCAAAATATCTGTCATGGTTCGATAACCAATTGCGTAGGTTATATCACCAGGAATGGCACTGGTTAAAGTTGGTTTAATTTTGTTGTTATCAAGGTCGTGTTGCCATGTGCGTTTTCCACGATAAATGTCGCCAAGTCGTTGAACAAGTATTCCACCATTTGCTAGTTTGTTAACATTTGCAGCAACATTAACACCATATTCTAATGGCTTGTTAAATGGTGTGTTAAAGTGATGCGATGCCAAAATTGCAAGGTTGGTATTGTTGCTTTTTCTATCTTTGTAGCTGTGGCCATTAACTAAGGTTAGATTATTTTTATATACTTCTGCTGACACAAAACCACTAGGATTTTGACAAAAAGTTCTAACTTTGTCGCCATAGGTGGAAGTTTTTCCAATAAACTTTCCTTCGTATAATAGCTTGTTAATGCGTTCCATAACATCGTTTGATAGTTCGTATCTAACACCAATATCAACCGAACCAATATCGGTTATAATGTTGTGCTTAATGCATATTTCACTTAAAAAGTCGGCACCTTTACGGCCAATAGCCATAACAATTTTTTTGCCAAAATATTTGATTGTTTCAATATTTTGTTTTTCAGCATCAAAAGCTGAAAATACTTCAACACCAATGGCAACATTGTTTTCAACAATAATATCTTTTACTGTTGTGTTATACATAATGTTAATTCCATTTTCTTCTAAGTGATCTTGAAGTTTTGCATAAAGCTCTTGTGATTTTTCGGTTCCTAAATGGCGTAGTGGAATATCAATTAAACAAAGTTTTTCCTTTGCTGCTTTGTTTTGAAGCTCGGCAATTTCGTCACGATTTTCAATTCCTTCCAAATGTGGTTCTGCACCAAATTTTAAATAAACATTATCGGTGTATGTTAACAAATCTTTAATTTCATCACCGGTGTAATAATCGTTAATATAACTGCCACCATTGCCACCTAAATACATCTCTTCGCCTTCGTTAAACATTGATAAGTGGTAGGATAGTAGTTTTCCATCGGAAAAAGCTCCTGCTCCCGAAAATCCACTGGTTATGTTGCAATATGGTTTGCAGTGCAAACATTTGCCTGCTTTTTCAATTGGACAAGCTCGTTGTTTTATGTTGCGGCCTTGTTCAATTAATAAAACATTTTGTGCTTTGTTTTGTTCAATTAATTCGTATGCACAAAATATGCCACTTGGGCCTGCTCCAACAATAATTACATCGTATTGTTTCATTTTGCTAAGTCTCCTTATTGTTATCAATTTTATTTTAACATATATGTAAAAATTTTTATAATTTTTGTAAACAATTTTTTATATTGTTTGTTTTACTTTTGTGTTAAAGTGTTTTGTGTTATAAATTTAATATAAAAATAGTAAAGGAAATTTTGTTATGAAAGCTACTTTAACTTTGCTTGTGGGTATTCCTGGCAGTGGAAAATCAACATGGGCTAAAAACAATTGTGGAAAAAGTGTTGTGCTATCTAGCGATTTAATTCGAAAAGAAATTTTGGGCAGTGAAGAAGATCAAACCAATAACGATTTGGTTTTTAAAACCTTATATGTTAGAGCAAAAGAGCTTTTAAATAATAATGTTGATGTTATTATTGATGCAACAAATGCAACGGTGTTTGATCGTAAGCGTTCGCTAGATAATTTTAAGGATTTAAACATTTTTGTTAAAGCAATTGTGTTTAACACCCCAGCCGAAGTTTGTCGCAAGCGAGATAAACAACGCACTCGCACAGTTGGTGATGAGGTTATTGATATGTTTTTGCAAAAATATGAAGAACCAACAACTGTTGAAGGTTTTAACCAAATAGATTATATTAATTATGTTGAATAAATATGTTATTAGTTTAAGCAGAGTGTTAACTCTGCTTTATTTTTAGGCGTATTGACTACTAAACAATTATTTGTTATTATATTTAAAATAAAAAGGGGGGGCAAAAAAATGGGAATTTCGCTTATGGATAATTTTAAAAAAATGTATTTTGGCCTTGGCGAATTTTCGTCATATACTTATGCACAATTGTGCGAACTATTAAACCCCGATGTTTTTTATCAAAAAATAACAAATGAGCAACAACTAATCGAGTTTGCTCAGGCATTAAATTTTAACTTTGCAATAGCAAATGGTTGGGATCCTGTTAAAGTTGAATATAAACCATTAAGTCACGAAACAATGGGTTCAAATAATAACAATTTAAAAAAGATTTTTTTAAATAATAATTTTAAACAATTGTTACCACTTATGATTGCTAGCAAAAACACATATTTGCCATATATTTTTTTTGATACAGTTTTACACGAAACTGTTCACTCTGGGCAATATTATGCTGTTAGAGCCGATAGCTTTAAAGGTTTAACTTTTTCAAATAAAATTGCTGCATACGAATTTAAATTATCGGATTTAAAATTAGATGCCTACCGAACAGGGTTAATAACCAAAGATGTTGAAGAAAATTATGGGTTAAGTCAAATTTTGTTAGCTGAAGCTCGTGAAAAGGCTCATGAGTTATTAACTAACAGTTATTTAGGCTATGGAAATTCTAGCGCCGAAATTGGAGCACGTGAACAAACCTTAACCGAAATGACAACCTTGATTGAACAATATGTTCCACAACAATACAAGTTAACTTTTTTAGAATATTTAAACATTTCAAAATTACATTCCAAAAAACTTGTAACAATGCCAGAGTTTGCAGGATATGATTTTTTTGAAGAACTTACAAAAACAGCATTGTTTGATGCTTGTCCCGATGTTATTGAAACCAAAAACGAATTGGTTGCACTAATTGATGAAAAATTTAAAAGTTTGGGGCTTAAAACTTTTGGTGAATACGAAAGTTATAACGACTTGGAACTTTTAAGTGAAGTTATTGATAGTTATGTTGAAAAGGTGAATAATCACGAAATTAGCGAACAACAATTTTTAACAATTTGTGAACAACTGGAAAATAACCATGTTGAACAACAAAATCACGATTTAAAAGTGTTGCGTTCGCAATATTTAAGTTTGTTTCCACAAACACAACAATTGGTTAACGAACATATTGTTGTTAATCAAAGTTTGGTTGGCGATTACACATCGCTATTAAAAGCACAAGATAGTTTAACTGCAACAGGTGCAAAAATAAAAAAATAAAACAAGAGTTAGAGCTTTTCTAGCTCTTTTTTATGTTTGAGTTCTAGTATTATTACTTAAAACCTAGCAATTCGGTAAAATTGTAGAGTTTTTTTGATGAACATTGGATTAAAAAACAAATAATATATGATATACTATTGTTGTAAAAATAAGAGAGGAAAACAAAATGGATTATAACAAAATTGGAGCATTTATTGCTTTGCTGCGAAAAGATAAAAAGTTAACACAAGCAAAACTTGCCGAAAAAATTTATGTTAGCGAAAAAACCATTTCAAAATGGGAAAATGGTAAAGGTGTGCCCGATACAAATTCTTTGTTAAAATTATGTGAAGTGTTTGGTGTGGGATTTAATGAATTGTTAAGTGGAGAAAAAATGGAAGACGAAAATAAAAAACAAAACAGCAACCTTTTAATTGATATGGCCAAAGAGATAGAACAAAAAAATAAAATT
>CALDPW010000108.1 GCA_937911885.1 uncultured Clostridia bacterium
AAGTGCATCAATCTCGCAAACAAGGTGCCCCTTAGCTGTTCCACCAATACTTGGATTGCACGCCAAAAAAGCTATGCTATCCAGATTTAGTGTTAATAGCAAAGTTTTGTTATTCATTCGAGCAAGAGCTAGTGCAGCCTCACAACCAGCGTGTCCCGAACCTATTACAATGGCATCAAATTTTTCTTGCATTTGCATCCTTTTTTTATGTTAATAAAAATTAACATTTTTGTTATATTATTTTCCAACACAAAACGAACTAAATATTTCGGTTATAATGCTTTCATTATTACTGTTTCCAGTAATTTCTCCCAAAGCCAACCAAACATTTTTAATATCAATTGAAACAATATCAAGAGTGTTTCCGTTTGTTAAGCTAATCAACGCATCGCCAATTGCACTAACAGCCTTTTTAAGCGATTGTAAATGGCGTTGATTTGTTATTAAAATGTTTGAACTAATAATGTTTTTATCAATAACCAAATCGTAGATGTTTTGTTTTAATTCTTCAATTCCAACTTTGTTTAAGGCGCTAACTTTAAACACATATTCAAAGTTATATTTGCCCAAATCAATTTTTGTTGGCATATCGTTTTTATTTAAAACCAAAATGGCTTTTTTGTTTTTAACAAGTTCTAAAATTTGTTCATCTTCGGTTTCTAACTTATCGCTAGAATCCAACACAACCAAAATAACATCGGCATAGTTAACAGCTTGTTTAGCACGTTCAATACCAATTTTTTCAACAACATCGGTGCTTTCTCTAACACCAGCAGTATCGGTTAAAACAAACTTAACTCCGTTATAAACATAGCTTTCTTCCAAAATATCTCTGGTTGTTCCTTTAATGTTGGTAACAATAGCTCTATCATAATTTAAAATAGCATTAAGCAAGCTACTTTTTCCAACATTAGGTTTGCCTAAAATTAAAACTTTGCTACCATTTTTAACCATCATTCCTGTTCCGGATGTTTTAATTAAATTTTCGCAAACATCTTTAACATTAATCAAGGTTTCGGTAACTTCGGCGCTAGTTTGATCCTCGTAATCGTTTTCGGGATAATCTAGCACAACTTCAATTTTAGCAAGCATTTTTGTTAAATCGTTTTGCAAAACATTTATTTGTTTGCTCAAATTACCATTTAACAAATTATATCCGGCTCTAACTTCGCTTTCGCTTTCAGCATTAATCATATCCATAACACCTTCGGCTTCGTCTAACGAAAGTTTTCCGTTAATAAATGCACGTTTAGTAAATTCGCCTGGACCAGCCATTTCGGCACCAACATTTAATAGGGTGGTTAAAATACCATTTGCAATAACTGTTCCACCATGACATTGAAATTCAACAATATCTTCGCCAGTGTAGGAATTTGGGGCTTTAAAATATACAGCCATGCATTTTTCGGTAAAAGTGCTAGCATTAAATGTTCCCAAATACATTTTGCGTGGTTCGGCGTTTTTCATGGTTTCGTTGTTTGAAAAAACAAAAACCTTAGAAGCAATGTTTAATGCTTCCTTACCACTAAGTCTTATTACACTAATTCCTCCAACGCCTTGTGGAGTAGATATTGCTGCAATTGTTGCCATACGTTATATTTTACTATGATAATAATAATTTTTCAAGTTGATATTAAAAATAATTACACATAAAAAACAAAATTATTATCACACAAAAAAACAAAAAAGTGAGCATTAAACTCACTTTTTTATATTATTCTTCGTTTGAAACATATTCAATAATTAAATATCTGTTAGGATCAACACCTTCGGAATGTGTTGTAATGTTTTCCATGTTAGCCAAAGCTTCATGAATAACTCTGCGTTCGTAGCTGTTCATTGGATCAAGTTTATATTTACGCTTGTTTTCTTTAACTCTTTCAGCAAGTTTTAAAGCAGTTGCTTTAAGTTCTTCAATACGTTTTTCTCTGTAACCAGCAACATCAACAAACACTCTTGCAGCATTTTTTAGTTTGTTGTAAACATAGGTGTTTGCCAAGTGTCCAATAGCTTCCATAGCTTCGCCATGATAACCAATTAACACGCCTAGGTTTTCACCATTAATTTTTGCATAAACTTCTTGATTTCTAATTTCGGTTTCAACTGTTGCATTAATATTGTAAGCATAAATCAAACCTTCAAGCCATTGTTTTGCAAGTTTTTCGGTTTCGGCTAATGTTTCTTGTTTTTTAGAAACTTTTTGTTCTGCTTCAACAGGTTTTTCAGTTTTTTCAACTTCAACTTTTTCTTCTTTTTTAGGTTTTTCGGTTTGTTGTGGTTTTTCTTCAACTAAACTCATTTCGATTTTAGCCTTTTTTAATAATCCACCTTCCGATAAAATTTTAACATCAACATCTTCAAGTTTAGCATTAAGTTCTTCTAAACCTTGTTGAATTGCTTTTTCAATAGTTTTTGCTGTAACAATAATACTCATTTGTTTTTATCTCCTATTTATCCTTTTTAATATTATGTCTTGAATAACTAACTTTATTTAAAACTCTATCTCTTTCTTTCTTTTCAATTTTTTCATAAACAGAATCAATTATTAACGAAATAATAGGGTTTGTAATCAAACCAAACACAGCACCTGCAACGATATAAATTGCAAACATTGCGTTATAGAATAATGTAAATAAAGCCATAATAGCAGGTAACAGATAAATCATAATTTTATTTTGTGCCATAGCATCAACATATGGTTTACCTTGTTTTTTAGCTTTTGCTCTACCAATCCAAATTGTGATTTGTGATGATAGGTAAGTAACAACAAATGATAATATAATTAAAATATAATATCCATTCCAACCACTAAATTCTTTGCTGTTTTGAACTGGATTTAAAATTTGTTCATAAACAACTTGTGGTAAATCTTCTTTATTTGTTTGTGAAATACTTAAATAGTCTTTATATGATAAAGTTACACTTGCGTGTGTATCAGGACGCCAAATGTTTTTAATCCATAAAAATCCTGATTTAATTTCGCCATACTTATTAATAACAGCTTCACTAGCTTGTGCTTGTAAATCGGCAGAAATATCAACAACTTCGCCACTTGGCAATTGTAATTTAATAAATGATTGGCTATTTTCAACTTGTTCAACAAGTGTTCCACCAACTGTTGTTTCATAAGTTGTGCGTAATTGTTCAAATTCAACTGCTGTTTTATATGCAGCAATTTGATTTAATCCGTTAAACAATGTAAAGAAAATTGTCATTGTAATTGCCATATTTAAAAGCATAATAAAGCAACTACCCATAACAGAATAATTGTGTTTTTTATAAACTTCCATTGTTTTTTGGTTTAACATATCACGATTGTTACCAAACTTTTTTTGAAGTTTATCAATTTCAGGCTGAATAACAGCCATTTTTGAAGAATTCTTTTTTGAAAAATATCGGTTAAAATAATCAAAAGGTAACATAGCAACTTTAATAATTAATGTTACTAAAATAATTGTTAAAGCATAGTTTTGAATACCTTTGTCTATTCCAAAAATTAAGGATTCCCACAAACCTTTTGGTTCAGCTATTTGTAAAATAGTTGAAGCAAAGTTTAAAATACCCATTTTTTATCTCCTTTAATATTTAATGGAACAAGGTCTAGCCCTCCAACATGTTTAGGGTTACATCTAAAAATGCGTTTTAATCCTAAAAATACACCCTTAATAACTCCAAACTCCTTAACAGCCTGCAACATATAAGTTGAACAACTTGGATAATATATGCAAGTGTTTGGCATAAGTGGAGATATTATAAATTTATAAAAATAAATTAATACATAACAAACTAATTCTAACGGGAATAAAACTATTTTAAAAAATATTTTCATTTTAGTAGATTTGCCTTTTTAATAACATCTAAAACATTACTTTCAATTTGTTCGTAAGTTAAAGCTGCTAATTCAGGTTTAGCCACAAAAATATAGTTAAAATTTGGTTTTAAGTTATCTAGCTGAACTCTAACAATTTCACGTAATTGACGTTTTAACTTGTTTCTAATAACAGCTTTTCCAATTTTTTTGCTAATTGAAAAACCAATTCTAATATTTTTTAGTTTTGATGGGACATAAATTAGTGTTAAGCATTCGTTATAGGCATATTTTCCATGTTTGTAAACATAACCAAATTCTTTGCGTTTTGTTAATCTGTTTGTTTGTTTTAACATATTAAGCCTTTTATAATAGTTTTTTTATACAAAGAAGAGCCTTTAAAATTAAAGGCTCTGTAAAATCTTTGTTTTATGCTGACAATTGTTTTCTGCCACGATTTCTTCTTCTTGCTAAAACTCGTCTTCCGCCCTTAGTTTGCATTCTTTGTCTAAAACCGTGAACTTTACTACGTTGTCTTTTCTTAGGTTGATAAGTTCTTTTCATTTTAAGCTCTCCTTACAAATAGTATTATAATAAAACGAGTTTGAAAAAATCAGCACTCTTTTATTGATAGTAAAAATAGTAATTTACTTTACTGCTCATTAATTATAATTAAATACTTAATTTATGTCAACCATAAAAATTAAGTTAAATGGTTGGCTTATTGTTTTTTTGCTAAAATTTGAGCATTTATTTGTGTTTTTATTTGTTCATTTTTATGTAAATTTTTAACACTTTCAAAAATTCTTATTAATTCATCATAAGTTTTTATATCAATACTTCCAAATTGAGTTTTTGAAGGTTTTAAAATTTTAACAGTTTTTAATATTTTTTTTGCTTTAATAAAATTAACGGTTGTTTGTGGATTTTTTTGAGCTACATAACTCCTTATTCCTTCCTTTAATCCAAAAACAACATTACTAGATAAAAAATCTTGTTTTGTTTCAATTTGAGGATCCAAATCTAAAATATCACCATAGCAATCAAACAAAACATTTTCAATTTGTTTTTCGGTTAAATCTTCGCTATTGGCATTTTTAAAATTTTTGTAAATGTTTTGAGATAAGTTAACAATAGCAGGATTAGCATCAATTCTAAAAACAAAATTACGTCTAAACTCACTAACATTTTTGTTTGTTGATTTAAACATTGAAATTTTATTAAAACCATTAACATCATAAATGTTATTACGTGGTCGCTCATAGTTAAAAGTGTTTAACAAATCAATATGAGTATAACCATTATCGTGAGCAAATTGTATTGCATTTTTTAATAAACTTGTTCCCACTTTTTTGCCTTCATAATCAATATCAACCATTAAATAATAAACAAAAAGTGTTTTTGATTTGTAATCAACAATAGGAACATTATAGGGGTTTTTACCAAACAAAATAACACCAGCAACATTTTTATTTTGATCTAATGCAATAAAACCATTTTCTAGGGCAGGGGTTCGTTCGGCTCCATAATATAAATATTCCGAAACAACATCATCATAAAACTTAGGAAAAGTTTTTCTAAGCATTGATAACGCTGCCATAACATCGCCTCTAACAGTGTTATTAAGTTGTTTTATGCTAAAACTTGGTGGAGTAGCATAATAAATTTTTTTATTATTTTTTTCTTGCATAATATCTATCTATATATAAATCATTTACCTGATTAAATACATCACTACTAAAATTTGAATCACTCAAATAAATTCCATCAATTTGGCTTTGGCTTGGTTTTAGTAACAATGGCTTTTTTAACATTTGGCTAACATCATATGCTGGTTTTTGATAATCAATCATATGAATTAAGCCTTCTTCTAACATATCAAAATTTTCACTGTTTAATAATGCTTGAATTGTTTGTGGTGTTATTTTAGATAATTCCGAAAAAGCTCCTAAATTATCATAACTAATTTCGCTTTGTCTATAATCTTCAAACGAAAAATATCCTTTTTGTAAAGCATCGTTAACAAAAGTGTAAAGCAATTTTCCATATAATCTAACTTTTTTATCTAATGTAAATCTAAAATAATAAAAACCATGATCACTATCTTGATTAATTGCATCAACTTTTAAAAATTTATTTTTTGAATAAATATTTTTTCTTGATTCCGAATTTACTGATGGACAAATAAGTTCAATATTTTTAAAATCGTGTTGAATAGCAAATTTGCAAGTAGCATCAATTAATGTTGAACCAATACGATGTTTTCTAAAATCGGGATGAACCATTAAATAATCTAAAAACATAGTTTGGCTAGCTTCTTGTTTTCCTGTTCCTTCGGTTATTTTATCTTTACCAACACTTAAACAAATTCCTACCATTTTATCATTTAAATATGCAGCAACAACATAATCGTAACCAACAGTGTTATGCATATTAAAAATTTGTTTAAAACTTTCGGGATATGCAACAGCAGCCAATTCGGCTAAATCCGACATTTGTTTAACATTATTAAGTTTTATTACTTTATATTCAATATTAAGTTGTGAATTATTATCATTTAAAATAATCATAAACTACACCTATAAATTAATTATATAATAAAATATACGTAAATTCAATATCAAATAAAAAAGATAGCATTGGTTTGCTATCTTTATTTTTTATTAAATTAATTTTAAACAATTCTAACTGGTAAAATTAAATAAATAAATTCGTTTGAATTAGCTGATGTAATAATACAAGGAGCCGATGGAGTAGTAAAGTTTAATTTAATAAATTCATCGTTAATAACTCTCATAGCTTCGGTAAAATATCTAGCATTAAAAGCAATTGTTAAATCATTTCCGTTAAGGGCAATAGTAATATTTTCTTTAATATCACCAATATCGCTTTTTGAACTTAACTTCATTAATTTATCACTAATTTCAAATTTAACTAAATTATTTTTATCAATTCGGCTAAGTAAACTTGCTCTATCTAATGCATCTTCAAGTTGAGCTTTATTAATTGTTACACTTGTTGTAAATGCAGCTGGAATAATTTGATTGTAATTAATAAAATCACCATCTAATAGGCGAGTAATAACTTTTGTTTCGTTAACTTCAACCATTAAATAATTCTTTTGAACATGAACTTTTAATATTTCATCGCTATCTTCAAGCATTTTACTAATTTCATTTAAACTTCTTGCAGGAATAATACAACTAAATTGAGCTGTGTTTGATTTTAATTCTTTATTAACAAGAGCTAATCTATAACCATCAAGAGCAATAGCTTTAATTTTTCCATCAATAACTTCAAACAAAACACCTTTTAAAATTGGGCGACTATCATCAACAGCAACACTAAATACTGTTTTTGAAATTAATGATTTTAAATCTTTACTTTCAATTTCAAAATTTTCGGCATCAATCAAACTTTTAATAGTAGGAAATTCTTCGGCACTTAAACATTGAATTGTTCCTGCGCTATCGGTATATTTAATTGTTAACATATTATTATCGGTAGTTGATAATTCAATTTGTTCGTTTGTTAATTTTTTAATATATTCGCCAAAAAATTTTCCAGGAACAACTGTTTCACCCTCACTAAAAATTTCGGCTTTAATTTTCTTTTCAATGCTTAACTCTAAATCGGTTGCACTTAATGTTAAACAATCATTTTCTGCTACTAGTTTAATACCTTCTAAAATAGGATTTGTTGTTTTTTGACTTGTAGCTTTAATAACCTTCATAACTGCATCAGAAAGGTCTAATCCATCGCAAATTAATTTCACTTTTGTTGCCTCCAAATTAATTTATTTTATATTTTTTTAATTATTATAATTATAATAAGCAGTGTGAAAATGTGGATAAGTTAATTTTTTTATTTTTAATGTTTAAAAAGTGACTATAATTCGTTAAGTAATTTAAAATTATTATCATTTTTTATGTGCACAAACCTGTGCACAACTTAAAAAAGTTATAAACATTTCCACATTTAAACTCTGTTTGCCATACTTTTTATATCGCTAACAGCAATTTTAATACGATTATTTTCTTTTATTAAATCGCTAACTTTTTCACGTGCATGAATAACTGTTGTGTGATCTCTGCCACCAAAAATTTCACCAATTGATACAAGTGGAAGATCCAACATTTCACAAATTAAATACATGCAAATTTGACGTGGTTCAACAATTTCTTTATTTTTCTTTTTACCAATTAAATCTTCTTTACTAATATTATAATATTTACAAACACAATCAATTATTCTATCAGCAGTTAAACT
>CALDPW010000109.1 GCA_937911885.1 uncultured Clostridia bacterium
GTGGAATGCTTCGATGAGATCTTCGGCATTCAGAAGACTGTGCGTAATTCCCTCAACAATGCAAAGCGTCAGATGGACGCCCTCAAGTCTTTTGCCGGCGCTGTGAAGGCTGCCGACGTTGAGGAGCTTGCTGTGATCACCGGTATTCCGGCTGAAACCCTGCAGGCGACCATTGACGCTTATAACGCTGCTGCGGGTACCGATAACGATGTGCTGGGCAAGGCTGCCGTCTACAACAAGGGTATTCAGGCCATGAACGGCGTTATCTCCAACACCGCAGAGTTCGGCGAGTACTACAACGGCCCGCAGATTCTCGGCCCGGAGGTGAAGGAGAAGATGAAGGAAAGCCTCAAGCGCATCGAAACCGGCGAATTCGCCCGCGTGTGGCTGGCCGAAGCCGCTGCCGGCGCTCCCAACCTGCTTGCCAAGCGTGCCGCTCTGGCTGAGCACCCCGTCGAGGTGGTGGGCAGCAAGATTCGCGCCCTCTTCGAGCGCAAGTAATTGGCGAAACAAAGATACGATTTCTATTGAAATTTCTAATACTTATTCTGAAGTTGGAAATTTAGTTGAAACTTTAGAAGACAAAAATTATGAATTATATGCTAAATGGGAAGTTGTTGCAGTTGATTATGTTAGAACAATTTCATTCAACTCAAATGGTGGATCAAGTATTGATAGCATTTCGGAAGTTGCTGGAGTTTGGATTGATGTTAGCAACAAAGTTCCAACAAAGGCTAATACCTATGTTGATAAAGGTTATAACTGGTTTAACCAACATGCTGGAAAATGGACTTATGAAGTTACTCGCTACACATTTGCTGGTTGGTATACCGATAGCTCACTTACAACAAAGTTTAATGGTTATGTTCCTAATTACAACACAACTCTTTATGCTAAATGGAACGCAAGCACAACAACCGAATATTACTATAACTGGGAACGCCCATAAAAAAAGAACGGATAAATTCCGTTCTTTTTATTTAACAAAAAAATAAGGCAAACGCCTTATTTTTGTTTTTTAAGCTCCAAATATTCATCGTAAGAAACAAGTCTATCAAACGATTTTGTTCCATTAATTTCAATAATACGATTAGCAACAGTTTGCATTAATTCTTGGTCGTGCGATGTGAATAAAATGTTGCCTTTAAAGTTAATCATACCTTTATTTAATGCTGTAATACTTTCAAGATCTAAGTGGTTTGTTGGTTCATCAAAAATAAGCAAGTTTCCACTGGTTAACATCATTTTAGCCATCATACATCTAACCTTTTCACCACCCGATAAAACCTTTGCTTTCTTTAAACCTTCTTCACCAGTAAACAACATTCTGCCAAGCCATCCACGAATAAAGGTTTGTTCTTTTTCTTTGCTATATTGTGCCAACCATTCAACAAGGTTTAAGTTGCAATCATCAAAATATTCGTTATAATTTTGTGGCATATATGAGCTAGTAATTGTTTTACCCCATTTAACTTCACCAGTGAAATCATTATCTTCGCCGGATAAAATTTTGAACAATGCAGTAACCACAGTTCCTTTGTCGCTAACAAATGCAATTTTTTCACCTTTGTTAACTGTAAAGCTAACATTTTCGAACACGCCTTTCTTTGTTAAGTTTTCAACTTTTAAAATATCATTTCCTGCTTCA
>CALDPW010000110.1 GCA_937911885.1 uncultured Clostridia bacterium
GTTAGATAAAGAAGCCGAGGACGAGAGAGCCTGCAATAACCGAAGCGATCTGTCCGGAAACATTTACACCTATTGCATGCATCAAAAGGAAATGAGGCTCCACTTATTTCTTCTTATTCGATTAAAAGATTAAAAAAACTATCTAAACGAGCAAGAGTTAGTTTTTATGGATATCGAAAAGCTTCTAATGGCAAATATTTTTATTTATATAACACCGATAAAAAAGTTATGTGCGAAACTGTGTTGAGCTATATGTATACAAAAAATGGAACACCTGTTCCACAAATTGGACACTTTGAAATGGGACATTGTGATTTTGTGTTCGATTCAAAAACAAAAAATTTGCACATAAAATATATTTTGGTTGAACCAAAGTATCGTGGGCACCATGTTGGCGATGGAATGTTGGATTATGTTAAAAACATGGCTAACAGAATGGGCGCAAAAACCATTACACTTGATAGACTTTGCACTTTTACAGATGGCGAACGAATTGCTGTGCTAACCGATTCAAAAGTTTCGGTTGAGGAAGTTGAAGATTTAAAAAAATCCGGCAAACCTGTTGTTGATAAAAACGAAAAATTTTATCTTAAACACGGTTTTGTTAAACAATTTGGTCGTGAACCACAAAGCCCATATTTGGTGCCAATGGTTTTACCAAAAATAAAACCAACCATTCCCGAAATTGATACAACAGGAAAAGTTTATAGACTTTCTCGATTAAGAAGAACAGATAGATTAAAAGCAAAAACATACAGAACAAACGGTAACACAATTTTACATTCGCAAAACCTTGTTAAAAACAAGCCACTAGATGCAAGAAAACTTATTTAACAAACACTTTTTTGTGTTTGTTTTTTTATTTTGTTGTTATTAGTTAGTCTAATTTTAATAATTAATGTAAAATAATAAAAAACAAACAAGGATTTTTTTAATGAAACAATTTGAAACAATTATTGTGGGTGGTGGAGCATCTGGGCTAATGTGTGCTATTTTTGCTAGTGAAAAAGGCAAAAAGGTGTGTGTGCTAGAAGCAGATGTTAAAGTTGGTAAAAAAATATTGGTATCAGGAAATGGCAGATGCAATTTTAGCAATAAGTTTTTTACTCAAACCAGCTATAATCAAAACATTGATAAATTTTTAAATAGATTTAACACAAACAATGTTGTTGAGTTTTTTGATTCGATTGGTTTAACTTCAAGTGCCGATGAAGAGGGTAGATTGTATCCAACATCAAACCTATCAAGTTCTGTGTTGGATGTTATGCTTAACAAATTGATTAATAACAATGTTGAAATACTAACTCAAACCAAAGTGGAATCAATTATAAAAAATAATAATGGCTACTTGTTACAAACCACCAATGGTCAATTTGTATGCAAAAATGTTGTAATTGCTTGTGGAAATGCTGTTACATCCAAAATGTTTAGTGAACTAAACTTGGATTTTGTGGAATTAACAAAAAGTTTGTGTGCACTAAAAGTTAGCAATAAGGTTAATGAACTAAACGGAATTAGATTATCTAATGTTAAAGTTTCAATAAATGTTAATGATTTTTCTTATAGCGAAGTTGGCGAATTGTTGTTTAAGGACCAAGGTTTAAGTGGTATTTGCATAATGAATTTATCTGCATTATTAGCAAGACAAAAACAACATAAAGCACAAGTTGTTGTTAATATGTTGCCAGATTTAACACAATTGCAATTAATAAAAACTCTTAAATCTCGAAAGCAAAATTTAAAAAATTTGGTGGCTTCAAAGTTTTTTGTTGGTTGGTTTCATAAAAATGTTGGATACGAATTGCTAAAACGTGCAAATATTTCAAACGAAAAATCCGTTGCAGCGCTTACTGATGCTGATATTAACAATTTAGCACAAGTTATGCAAAATTTAACATTTAATGTTGTTGGTGTTTATGATAACAATCAAGTTTATTCGGGAGGAGTTAAATTAACCGAACTAGATAACAACTTGCAATCATTAAAACACAAAAATTTTTATGTGTGTGGCGAAGCTTGCAATGTTGATGGCTTATGTGGTGGCTACAACTTGCAATGGGCTTGGACCAGTGGAAAAATAGTGGGAGAAACAATAGCAAATGATTAAGGTTTCAAATTTAATATTGCAACCAAACTATTCGGTTGTGGATGTTAAAAAACAAATTGCAAAAACTTTAAAAATTAATATAAATCAAATTGTGGATTATGTTTTGTTAAAATCATCAATTGATGCACGACGAAAACCTAACGTTCACTACGTGTTAACTTGTGGTGTTAACTTGGTTGATGAAAGTGCTTTTTTAGATAAAAAATTCGATTATGATTTAACAGGTGTAAAATATAAACGACTTCCTATATCGCCAAGTGTTTCGCCAGTGGTTGTTGGATTTGGCCCAGCAGGAATGTTTTGTGCATTGGCTCTTAGCGAAATGGGACTAAATCCAATTGTGGCTGAACAAGGTGCCGATGTTGATTCCAGGCTTAACGATGTTAAACAATTTTGGGAAACAGGTAAATTAAACGAGTTTAGCAATGTTCAATTTGGCGAAGGTGGAGCAGGAACATTTAGTGATGGAAAACTAAACACAAATGTTAACAATCCAATTTGTAACACAGTTATTAATCAATTTTATTTGTGTGGTGCACCCAAAGAAATATTGTATGAATCAAAGCCCCACATTGGTTCCGATAAGTTAATTGCCGTTGTTAAAAACATTCGCAACAAAATTATTGCAAATGGTGGAACTGTGTTGTTTAATTCACAAATGACCGACATTTTGACACAAAGTGGCAGTGTTGTTGGCATAAAAGTTAAAAACACAAAAACTGCTGAGGAACAAATAATTAAAGCTAACCAGTTGGTTTTAGCAGTTGGACACAGTGCAAAACAGGTTTATTATATGTTGCAAAACAAAGGTGTAAATCTGGAACAAAAACCCTTTGCAATGGGTGTTAGAATTGAACAAAGCCAAGCAGATATTAATGTTGCACAATATGGCAAAGCAAACAAATATTTGCCTAGTGCCGATTATAAGTTGGTTACACATTTGCCAAATGGCAGAAGTGTTTTCACATTTTGTATGTGCCCTGGTGGGCAGGTTGTTAATTCGGCAAGTGAGGAAGGAACAATTGTAACAAATGGTATGAGTGATTTTGCACGTAACAAGCCAAATGCTAATAGTGCTGTTTTGGTAAATGTTAAACCATCCGATTTTGAAAGCAACAATGCTTTGGCTGGGGTTGAGTTTCAACGAAAATATGAAAAGCTTGCTTTTGAACTTGGTGGTTATAACTATAATTGTCCAGCACAATCGGTTGGTGAGTTTTTAACAGGGAGACCAACCGAGTTAAAAGTTAAGCCTAGCTTAAAAATAAAATTAACAAACATAAAAGAATGTTTGCCAAATTTTGTTTATGATAGTTTAAAAATGGCACTACCAATATTAAATCAAAAGTTACACGGTTTTGCTAATCCCGGAAATTTACTGGTTGCAATTGAAAGCCGTAGTTCCAGCCCGGTAACAGTTGTTAGGGATGATAATTTTGAAAGTAATATTAAAGGAATGTTTCCTTGTGGCGAAGGTGCTGGTTATGCTGGTGGCATAATAACAAGTGCTGTTGATGGTATTAAAGTAGCCGAAAAGGTTTTAAATTCAATTTTAAACAGTTAAAAAAAGATAGCAAATTTTGCTATCTTTTTATTTGTTTGAGTATTTGTTAATTGCATCATAATATTGTTGTTCGGCAGTTTTAACAATATCGTCCCATGTTAGGTAAAGAGTTTTTTCTGCATTGATGCATACTTGATTATAATTTTCTTCGTCTTCAAAAATTTCAATAATTTTGTTTGCAAATTGTTCAGTATCTTCGTTAACAACATATCCATTATAACCATCGGTTGCTGCACTTGCTGCAAAAGTTCCATCCAAAAACACGGTTGGAGTTTTAAATGCAGCAGCTTCGCATTTAACAATGCCATCACTATCATATTTTGAAGGAAACAAAAACAAATCGCTTGCTGCAAAATAATATTGCAATAATGATCTATCTGCAACTTTGCCAACAAATTTAACACAATCTTCTAAGTCTAGTTCTTTGTTTAGTTTTGTTAAGTAGTTGTAATCTTGTCCGTTGCCAACAAAAATCATTTTAAATTTAAAATCCTTTTCTTTTAAAACCTTTAAGGATCTTAAAATAAATTCAATGTTTTTAAGAACATGAATACGTCCAACATATAAAAACATTTTTTCGTCTGGTGCACAATATTGTGCTCTAAATTCGTTAAGCTTTTGTTCGTCAATGTTTTCACGTTTTAGTTCGCAACCATTTGGTGTTAAAACAACTGGGCCCTTATATCCATAACTGCGGCTTAGTTCTTCCATTTTAGGATTCATTGTCCAAAGTTCATCACATTTGTTAAAGGCGTTTGCAACATATTTTATTAACATGTTTGTAAGAATTTCGCTGTGGGTTGCTTTTTTAAAGTCGTATTGAAATTGGCTATGAAAAGTAACAATTATTGGAGTTTTTTGTTTGTTTGCAACCTTAATTGCTTGGTGAGCAATTGTAAATGGGCTGTGAATGTGAACAATATCAAAATTGCCATCTTTTAATGCCTTTTTAAATTTTTTATCAAACGCTGGCATGCTCATGTTGTAATCGCCAAAATTTATAGGAAAAATTTTACATCTAACAACTTTATATGGGTAATTATCTTTAAAAGTTTTATCTTTGGTTGCTGGTGCAAAAACTGTTACATCGTGTTTTTGACTAAGAATTGTTGCGTAGTTGTGAACAACGCTAATAACTCCATCAACCATAGGAAAAAATGCATCACAAACTATTGCTATCTTTAATTTTTTATCTTCCATGTAAAACGCCTCAAAATTTTTATTGTGATTTAATTATAACAAACAATTTTAATTATTAAAAATAATATCAAAACATTGTAAAAATTTTTAACATTATGCGAACAAATGTTTTATTGGTTGGTTATTTATTTGTTAAATTTTTAATTTTGATGTATTATTAAAACATGACAATAAAAGGAATTATTCAGGAAATAATATTTCGCAATAACGAAAATGGCTATACCGTTGCTTCAATTGAAGCAAACAACGAAATAGTAACCTGCGTTGGAAAATTTCCACAAGTTAGCGAGGGCGAATGCGTTGAATTGGAAGGTAGCTTTATTAAACACAACCGTTATGGCGAACAGTTTAATGTGGCGAAAGCAAAAATTGCAAAACCAACAACCAAAGAAGGCATTGTTAAATATTTAAGCAGTGGTTTAATTAGGGGTGTTGGTCCTGTTACTGCGCTTTCAATTGTTAATTACTTTGGCGAAGCCACATTAGATGTTGTTGAATTTAATCCTTCAAGGCTGAGCGAAGTTAGGGGGATTTCAACAAAAAAGGCGGATGAAATTGGAGAAGCTTTTAGCGAAATTAAAAAAATGCAAAATGCAGTAATGTTAATGCAGGAATATAACATTTCAACTGGCTTGGCTGTAAAAATTTATAATACTTATTTTGATAAAACCGAATATATATTAAAAGAAAACCCATATAAGTTATGCGAAGATGTTGATGGCATAGGCTTTTTTACTGCCGATAAAATTGCACAACAAATGGGTATTAGTGAATTTAGTGAGTTTAGATTTAGGGCTGGAATTTTACACGTTTTAAAAGAGAGTGCCGAAAAAACAGGAAACACTTTTATAACTCATGCCACACTCGAAAGCGAACTTAGCAATTTATTAAGAATTAATGCAACCGAGGTTGACTTAAACAAAGTTATTAACAACTTAATTTTGGATTCAATAATAAAAGTTTTTGAGCATGATGGCGACGAAGTTATTATGCTTTCAAAATTGTTTAACACCGAAAAAATAGTGGGATACACATTAAATTTATTAAACTCAATTGTTGGTCAAAAAAATTTAGATGTTGAAGATTTTATTTCATATTACGAACAAGTAAACAAAATTAAAATGCATGATAATCAAAAAAATGCAGTTAAACTAGCAGTTAACAGTGGTGTTAGTGTTATTACTGGTGGGCCCGGAACAGGAAAAACAACAATTATAAAATGTATTTTGCAAATATTTAAAGGTATGGGCAAAGTTGTTAAATTGCTAGCTCCAACTGGTAGGGCAGCAAAGCGTTTATCGGAAAGCACCAATGAGGATGCAAGCACAATTCACAGAGCTTTGGTTGTTGATTTTTTGAGTGGCGATAATATGTTTGTTTATAACAGCAATAACAAATTACCATTTGATGTTGTTATTGTGGATGAAGTTAGTATG
The DNA here is from genome assembly GCA_937911885.1 of uncultured Clostridia bacterium. Classification (GTDB taxonomy): domain Bacteria; phylum Bacillota; class Clostridia; order Christensenellales; family UBA1242; genus UBA6345. The sequence goes on from CALDPW010000110.1 coordinate 6,308, forward strand.
GTTGATGTTCAACTAATGAGTTTTTTGGTTAGAGCATTAAAAAAAGGAACACAACTTGTTTTGGTTGGCGATAAAGATCAATTGCCTTCGGTTGGAGCAGGAAATGTTCTTGGTGATATTATTGCAAGTGGAGTTATTAATGTTTGTGAATTAACTCACATTTATCGTCAAAGCGAAAATAGCTTTATAATAACCAACGCTCATGCAATAAACAACAGCAAAATGCCTGTGCTAGATAATAAAAGCTCCGACTTTTTCTACGAAGCAAAAAAAGAACCAGCCGAAATGTTGAGCAGTGTTATTAATTTAACTTGCAATCGTATTCCGAAATACTTAAATATTGACACATCCAAAATACAAGTTTTAGCACCAATGAAATCGGGCGTGTGTGGTGTTGATAATTTAAACAAAAGCTTGCAGGAAAAACTAAATCCACCAAGTTTAAAAAAGCCAGAGGTTGAAACCGATAAGGTTATTTACAGATTGGGCGATAGAGTTATGCAAATAACAAACAACTACGAACGCACCTGGATTAAGGATGATAGAGAGGAAGGTGCCGGTGTGTTTAATGGTGATATTGGTGTTATTGATTATATTGAGCCTAACAGCCTTGAAATTACTGTTTTGTTTGAGGATGGTAGATATGCCAAATATCTTAAAAAAGATTTGGCAGAGTTGGTGTTATCATATGCAATAACAATTCACAAAAGTCAAGGTAGCGAGTTTGATGTTGTTATAATTCCAGTAATATCAGGTCCTCCAATGTTACTTACAAAAAATTTACTTTATACAGCAGTAACCAGGGCAAAACGAATGGTTGTTTTGGTTGGTGCAAAACAAAGTTTAGCAATGATGGTGCACAACCGATCCACCCTAAAAAGAGCAACCATGCTAAAAGAATTTTTGATTGAAGGCAGCACTATTAATGCCTTTGGAGAAGAATAATGAGTTGGTTGTTTCCAAGTGGATTAAAGTGTTTGATATGCTCAAACGAGATAGTTTCTGACAAAAAGATTAACTTGTGTAACAAATGCTTGGCACATTTACCAAAAGTGGAATCCAGCCATTGTTTAAAATGTGGAGAGCCTGTAACCATTGATAGTAAGTATTGTGTGCATTGCAAAAAAGAAATGCCTGCGTTTGTTAAATGCGTTTCGCCCTTTTTGTTTGAAGGTGATGTTATAAAACTTGTGCACGGGTTAAAATATAGTAACAAACAATATTATGCAAAAACTATGAGTGCACTTTTGTTAAGTTGTGTGTTGGAACAAAACATTAATTTTGATATTGTTATTCCTGTTCCATTAAGTCAAACCCGTTTGCGTGAAAGAGGGTTTAATCAATCACAAGCCTTGTGTTCAGAATTTGCTCGTTGTGGATTTGCTGTTTGTGATAGCGCCGTGGTTCGCAGCAAAAACACATCCACTCAAACCAATCTAACAAAAGCTGAACGAAAATTAAATGTTGAAAACGCTTTTAGCGTTGTTGATAAAAATGTGTTAAAAAATAAAACAGTGTTAGTGGTTGATGATGTTTACACAACAGGTGCAACATTAAATTCAATTACGCAAACCTTGTTAAAAGCAGGAGCAAAACAAGTGTATGGTGCAACATTTGCACACACAGTTATAAAAAATTAAAAAGTGCCAAGCAATTGGTGCTTTTATTTTTAAATTTTTTGTAGAATAAATAACAGTTATTTAATAAATATTATTTATATTGTGTTGGAATAACTGGTGTTTTGTAGTAAAATATTATCGCGAATATATTTTTTAAGGTGAATTATGGGATTTAGTTTATTTAAAAGTGATAACGACCGAAATGTTAAAAAATTAGAAAAAATTGCTGCTCTAATTGAGGGCAAATCGGATTATTATAAAGCACTTACCGATGAGGAGTTAAAAGCAACAACTCAAAAACTTAAACAACGTTTGCAAAATGGCGAAAAGTTAATTGATATTTTGCCAGATGCTTATGCGCTTGTTAGAGAAGCAAGTGATAGAGTTTTGGGTATGCGCCATTTCCATGTGCAATTGCTTGGTGGTATTGCATTGTTTCAAGGCCGTATTGCCGAAATGAGAACTGGTGAAGGTAAAACCCTTATGGCTACCCTCCCCGCTTATCTTAACGCTTTGACAGGCAAGGGCGTACATATCGTCACCGTAAACGATTATCTTGCAAAGCGCGACAGCGAATGGATGGGCAACGTTTACAAATATCTGGGTCTTTCGGTCGGCCTTGTTCTTCAGGGGCTCGATTCCAAGGCGCGTCAGGAAGCTTATAACGCCGACATCACCTACGGCACAAATAACGAATTCGGCTTCGACTACCTCCGCGATAATATGGTCGTTTACAAAAAGCAGATCGTTCAGCGCGGACATCAATTTGCCATCGTCGACGAGGTAGACTCTATCCTTATCGACGAAGCAAGAACACCCCTTATCATATCGGGAGCAGGAACG
>CALDPW010000111.1 GCA_937911885.1 uncultured Clostridia bacterium
AATCATTTTTAAACCTCTAAACTCAATTATATTTTGTAATATTCATTTTTTTTAAAATAACAAGTCGTTATAATTTGGGAATGGTTTGCATTTGTTTGATAACTTTTGCTCAATATCATCATATATTATTCGCACTTTTAACATAATTAAACTTAAATGATTTTTGCATTTATTTGCTTTAATTTCAATATCACATTCTTTCATTATGCTATCAACACCATCTTCAAGGTCTGCAACTAATAATTTTAATTTATTATAGTTGTTGACAATATCTTTAATGTTTGTGTCAGCAATATTGATATTTTTAAACAATTCAGCACACTTATTCAAAATTGATATTTCATCTGTTATGTAGGTATTAATGCAAGGGAAAATGTTTTTGTAACACATATCTATTAATGTTTTTGCTTCAATAATAGCCGAGTTAACATAAGCTTGCATATATGTATCAAATCTCACTTTTAATTCGGTTGTTGTTAATACATTACAATCATTAAACAGTTTTATATTCTTTTCACCAAGCAAGCATTTGTAACAATCAACACTATTATTGTAATCAACAATTCCCCTATCAAAAGCCTCTTTGTTCCAACTTTCATCATAACTATTACCATTAAAAATAATACGTGAATGTTCTTTAATATTTGAAACAATAATTTCGTTTATAACTTTATTTTTGTTTACTAAATTTGATTCTAGCTTTTTATTTATTTCAATAATTTCATTTGCTACAATTGTTGCAAGAACAGTGTTGCATAATGAAATATTTTGCATTGATCCAACCATTCTAAATTCAAACTTATTACCAGTGTAAGCAAACGGACTTGTTCTGTTTCGATCACAGTTATCTTTATAAAGTTTTGCAACGCTACTTGTTTTTATATCAAGTAGTGTTTTTGTTTTTAAAGTTAGTTTGCTAGATTTTACATAATTATTTAAAACTTCCAGCATGTCTTCACCAACAAACACCGATATGATTGATGGAGGCGCCTCGTGGCCACCCAGACGCATATCGTTAGAATAAGATGATGTTGACATTTTTAATAAATCATAATGTTTATCAATTGCACTTATAACCGAAGTGAACATTAACATAAACACTTCTTCACTAACATCGTTGTAATCTAGCAAATTTAAGCCTGTATTGGTTGATACCGACCAGTTATTGTGTTTACCACTACCATTAACATTGTTAAAAGGCTTTTCGTGAAACAACACTTTAAATCCGTGTTTGTTTGCAACTTTGTTCATAACTTCCATCATTAATGAGTTTTGATCGGAAGCAATGTTTGCTTGTGAATAAACTGGAACAATTTCGTGTTGAGCCGGAGCAACTTCGTTGTGTTGTATTTTTGCCATAATACCAAGAGTCCACAACTCTTTGTTTAGCTCGTGCATAAACGCACTTACTCTCGAATTTATTTGACCTAAATAATGAAATGAAGTTTCTTGGCTTTTAATAGCATTAGCTCCTAGCAGTGTTCTGCCAGTAAACATTAAATCCTTTCGCATATTAAACAACTTTTCATCCACCAAAAAATACTCTTGTTCGCATCCAACATTGCATATAACACTATTAACATTTTTATACCCTAACAAATGCAACATTTTTGTTGTTTGTTTGTTTAATAATTCAGTTGCTCGTAGCAGTGGTGTTTTTTCATCAACAGCAACACCTGTAAATGTGCAAAATGCAGTTGGAATATATAAAACCTTATTGTTGTTAGCATCGGTTTTAATAAACACTGGGCTAGAATAATCCCAAACAGTGTAACCTCTGGCTTCAAATGTTAAGCGTTCGCCACCACTCGGAAAACTAGACGCATCGGTTTCCCCTTTAATTAATGCATTACCATTAAATTTGCTAATAAATTCGCCTTTATCACCATAATCAATAAAACTAATTTGTTTTTCAGCATACTTACCAGTTAATGGAAAAAACCAATGGGTATAGTGAGTTGCGCCCATTTTTAGAGCCCATTTTTTTATTGCAAAAGCAATTTTATTTGCCAATTCATATTCCATTTCGCCATTAATTTGCTTTAACTCAATATATTTTTTATAATCTGATCTTTTCATAATTCTTTTTAATTTATCGTCGGTTAAAACATATTTTGCAAAACCATATAATTTATCTTTTTTCATAAATCCTCCAAACAAAAAAACCATAGGACTAATTTCCTATGGTTTACAAAAAAGCTATACACACAAAAAATTGTCCATATTAAACCAAAAATATTAAATTTTGTTGTTGTGCAAGTTTTATAATTTTCATATTTCAATTATATATTACATACTTTTAATTGTCAACACTTGTTTATATCTCATTAATATTAAGTTAATGGCGTTATTGTTAATGTTTTTAACTAGGATTTGTCGAATTGCAACAGGGCTTATAGCCAGTTTTGCTTTAATTTTAGTTTTGTTATGATTAAAAAAGTGGTATTATATAATGGACTTAAAAAAGGAATACATTATGAAACTTACAAAAACACAAATTACTGAAATATACTCAACCTATGGTAGCAAAGCTCCATTAATTTTTAAATCAATAAAATTTGCAGATAAAAAACATAAAGGCATTTTGCGTGATGATGGCACACCTTACATAACACATCCACTACGTGTTGCCGAATATGTTAGACAATATAAAGAATCCAAAAACGCTGATATGTTATATATGGCGGCAATTTTGCACGACACAATTGAGGATACTTACACATCTTATCGTGAACTGTGCGATCATTTTAGCGAAGAAGTTGCTAGCATAGTAATGGAACTATCTACTGCAAAATTTGCTCCACTTTGGATTAAAGGTGGAAAAGCAGAATATCTATCTAAAAAAATGGAACACATGACTAACTATGCTTTATATATTAAATTATGTGATAGATTAGATAATATTTGCACACTAAACGGATGCACAAAAGAAAAGCGTCAACGCACACTAAACGATACTCGTATTATTTTAAACTATATTAACAAGGTTAGAAACCTAACCGAAAGCCAAAAACGAGTTATAAATGCTATTGAAGCAAAAATGGCAGAATATTTGGCAAACTAACAAGGAAGTTATTTACCATGCAAATTGAAACCAGTTTTATTAATGAACTAAAAAGTTTTTATGGCGAACAAAACACCCAACTAATTATTAACGCATTTAATTTTGCAAACCTAAAACATAAAGGTCAAACACGTGATACTGGCGAAGAATATATTATTCACCCTTATAACGTTGCAAAACATTTGGTTAATATGCGCGCCGATGTTTCATCGGTTATTAGTGGATTATTGCACGACTGCATTGAAGACACCGACTGCTCCCCACAAGAAATTAAAGATAACTTTGGTGATGTTGTTTACAATATTTGTTTGGGTGCTTCAAAAATTGAACCAATAAAGCACGCTCGCCGCAAACACTTAGAAGAAAATGAAAATTTAAGAAAAATGTTTTTAACCATGCAAAAAGATGCAAGGGTTGCCTTTGTTAAACTTGCCGATAGACTTCACAACATGCAAACTCTTGACATT